>CAYOLJ010000009.1:0-23683 GCA_964404805.1 uncultured Candidatus Peribacteria bacterium | reverse complement strand
GAACCGAGAAGCCTATCGAGCAGTGGATCCTGCTGCAAATCGCTCTTGAGAAAGCACGCGGTGAGGGCAACCTCGATGCCGTGATGAATGTGTTTGCAGAAATGCAACGCCTCTTCGATGTCGATGCAATGGCAATGGAACAGGGCATAGCTGCCGTGCAGAATGCGTCGAAGCAGAAAGGCGGCAACATCGAACAGGTTATGACGCACGCTTCTGGCGTGGTCCGCAGCCTGTGTGCTCAGGATGATTTTGTGGGGGCGAAGCGATTCCTTGCTTCACTCAAGGGACGTCCGTCGGCCAATGCGCAGAACTGCGCCGACATGCTCCGTGTAGTTAGTCAGTTGCAGCAGACCTACGACGCGCACGGAATCGCCGACCAGCAGCAGACACTGGCCACGAACCCCTCTGATACTGGGGCAAACAGGGAAGTGGGTGCATATCGCTGCTTCATGGAGGGGGACTGGTCGTTCTCTCCTTCACTGCACGCTTCGAAAGATTCTACGCTCGGCAGTGTGGCAACACGTGTCGAACAACGCGACACTCTTGCTGCACCAGATCTCTACCAGCTTGCACAGGATCTTGTTTCGACCGATACACCAACGGGACCCGGGGCGGTGGCCATGGCCGTACACTGCTTAGATCTCGCAAAATCCAAATCTGCTGGCCCCACCATTCTCGCCGCACGTATCGAAGATCTCCGCGAGCAGCTGCTCGATGAGCACGGATCTATACCCCCGTTCTTCCGGGGCTCCCCCCTTCGGGCTCCTACAGCCGCAGCGAACCAAGTTGCTTCGGCACAGGACGTGCGTGTGGATGTGCCTGGTGCGCTCCCTCCCGGAGCCGTCAACCTCTTGAGTGAGAACCCTCAAAAGCTTCTCAAAGAAGGATTCATCGTACGATCACGCTGGCAAGTAGTAAAAAAGGGAGAAACCGAGCTGCTGCAAGGCAATTCTGGGAATCAAAAATGGCTTGCCAGCATCAATTTGCCTTTGTCTCCTGATGGCCAGAAAATTGTAAAGAGCGGACAATACGCACTAAGATTTGTCTTCACAAGAACCTCGGAAGGACGCTGGCAAGATGGAATACAAGGTGCCACTTCCTTCATTGTCCCACTTCCAAATGGACAGAGTATCGGCATCCATTGGGATGGAAATATGAACAAGAAATCAGCCGGTCAATATCGATCAGGTTTTGACCCCGATGGCATTTCATACTTTGGCCAAAGGCATGACACGTCAGCTTTCGCAGACCATGCTCAGCCTATTGTTAAAGAAGACGGACAGGAATATGTATGTACCGTAATGGTGCGTACAGTCTCGGGAGGCATGCTCATCGATGCACAGATTGCCGGACGTAATGATGTAAAACCTCTCGCGAGATTCTCCCTTGCCGCTCCACCTGCAACAAGGGGTGCGCGCATTCTCTTCGAGAATGACGGAGGAAAACGTATGCCGGCAAATCTTGGGCCGTCATGGGGTATGGGCGTGGCGGGAGGCGCTGTTCAATACCAGAATGTGTGGATGCAACCTTTACAGCCATCCCGACAGGGGCGCGCTCTTTCAGGAATAGGGCAGAGGTAATAAATGAAACGGAATATGAAACGGCGATAGCAATCGCCCGTGCGCGGTCGTTTTCCTTGATCACGTGCTATTAGCCATGCATTTTGATATGCTTTGCCGGATGCCAACAGATGCTCAAACGACACTGCGTCCGCAGGAGCCATTCTCTCCGGTGAAACCCAAAAGCGAGCTCAACTGGTTCTTTGTAATAACTGGTGTAATCTCATTCGTTATCGTACCGGCAGTATGGCTCGCCATTCTCCATGGAGATTCGTTTTGGACATTTCTTAGTATCAGCTTGAGATTTAGCTGTGCAGTGTTTCTTTTTCTCTCTCTTCTTCTGTTGACAAGACTTATCAGGATCCCGCTCATCCTTCGCATCCTACTCACTGGAATTGGATTACTATATTTTCTCTTCTATTATCTCCTTCTCGGATACTGGTCAATCACCAATGCGCCACTGGATATTTTTTTCGTCCTCGATACGCTCTCCGATTCTATTCGTTTTGCCCTATTCTCGCTTTCGATAGGGCAAATCTCGCTCATCTTGAGCATTTTTTTGCTGATATCGATAGACTTCTCGTTCTTTGCCATCGGCGCCTATTGTTTATTTGACAACTTTCTAAAAAATTATGCACCCAGAAAAATATGGGGAGGTTCCATCCTCCTATTTTGCGTCGTTTTACTTTTTCCATCACAAACACAGCTCATTCGATATTTTGAATTAAATCAAACACCACGAGCAACAGTAAGCATTGCCATGCACGCGATCATTCCAAACAACGAAATTTACAAAATAAAAAATAACGGGGAAAGCGTGATGATTCTTCAACTTGAATCACAGAATGCGCTCGCTCTGGAGGGTCTCGCTGTGGTTGATGGAAAAAAGTATGAAGGAAATTTCATGCCCCTTGAAACTGAAATTGCACGTGACGGTGTGCTTTTCCCAATGTTTTGGAGTAATTCTGTTCAAACCAATCGTGCCCAGGAATCCCTCTTCTGCGGTATTGTTAACAATTTAGGAAGGGGTCTCTCAATTTCCTCAGATGTAATACAAACTCCATGCATGCCTGCCATTTTCGATGGGGCCGGATACCGTACCATGGTATTCAGAGCAGATAAACTCTCCATCACTGGATATGAACAATTTTTCGATACACTAGGCTTCAAAGAGAAATACCAGAAGGAAATACTTGAGAAGGGCGATACTATCAGTGGAACTCTCGGTATCGATGATTGTCTCTTCTACAAAAGAATATTTGAATTTCTTACAAAGAAGTATCCTGATCCATCGCACGGACTCTTTGTATATATTGAAGTTACCAACAATCACTACCCATTCAAGGAGAGGGGATATTCCCAGGTTCATCAATTTTCCCCTGCCAATAATTTTGTAGAACAATTTCTCAATTCTTCCCTTGAGCAAGACTACTGCCTTTCGAAGTTCTATGACTCATTCAAGGAGTATAGCAAAGGAGAAATGCACCTGTTGATTTTGCCTGATAACTCCTGGCCGATAGGTATCGGCGGCAGTACCCTTAATGCTTCGGGAGCTCATACCGAGCATTTTCTGATTCCCATGACCTATATACCGCCAACCAAGCGTCAAAAAGAATTCCTCGTTGGGCAACAATCTCAACAACGATGTTCGCAAGCAGATTTTCTTCCAACAGTCGCTGAGCTTGTTTCCGGCACCCAGTATGGAAATTCGTGTGTGCCGTTCATGAAATATGAGAAAGAACAGGCCCTGATGGAAGCGCCCTACGAAGATTGCCACATTCTCACTCAGCCCTATGGAGGAGGAAGGGTATTAGTGACAAGAGACAATGCTGTCTTCAGTTATGCTCTCGATTCCCAAGAACTGATACGATTCGACGAACAAGATTTGTTAATGCGCAAGCCGCAATTGATTGGATATTTGTCTTATGATGATTTTGTACGGCAGTATTTCTGTCAAAGATATCTGAATCACGGCTCAGTTGGGAATGATGCTACCGAAGATAATTAGGTGTAGAATCCCATCCAAATGCTTCATTTGCCTCGTTTTCGATTTTTTTGGGGATGGGCTATAGCTACAAGTATTTTTGCTGTGGTGGCTTTGATTTTGCCAATCGATACTACAAAGTCACCATCTATCCAAGCTCAGGAAACAATTGAAGTCGACGCACTGGTTCTGGATGCCAGTCTGGGGGGAGTGAGTGCTGCTATCACTCTGGCTCGCGAAGGCAAAACAGTCGTCCTGATGACTAGCAATACAATTGTGGGGGGGCAGGCTGTGGAATCAGGTATAAGTGCCTTCGATGATTTGGGTAATCCCTGGGAGGATAATCTGCTCTATGGTGAGCTCCAACAGTACCTTAAGGATAAATACGGAAACTCCAAAGGCCTCGGCAGTGCTGTTGCCGGCGCCATCGCAACACTTCCAACTGATATTCAGGATTTTTTTCTCAGTAAGATTGCCGAGAATCCGCGTATTACTCTCCTAAATAATCACCGACTTATTGAAAGCAAAAATAAGAATATCTATCGCGCAACCGTACTGGAAAATCTTACGACACGTCAGAGGGTACTTGTGCGCTCCTCTTTTCTCGTTCTTGCCTCGAAAACAGGACATTGGCTCGAAGAGTTAGCCGAACCTTTCGATGTTGGATTTGACAGTAGAGAAGACACGCGGGAACCCGATGCTCTACCTGCGTCTGTGAGGGATGCTTTTATACAAGGAATTAATGAAGGAGAAACACAATTCTCTGGGTGGGAAAATCGTGTCCAAGCCGTTTCCTCCCCTTTTGTCCTGCTCGATAAGGGGTACGGCGGAGATTTTTTCTCGATCAGCAATTTTCCCAATTCCGGCTGCTGGAAACATTCGGAGACGGGCAGTTTCATCGTAGGGGGCTTGGCTTCTCGTGCAACAACAGCGGCGTGCGTTGCTGAAATGACTCTCCAGCCAAACTTCAGCGACACATACGAGATGTATTTCATCAACCACGGAAATGATTCTTTCGATGTCACGATTCGCTGGCCGTCTCCATCTGCGTCTTTGAATATCTCAATATCATCAGCCAAATCTGAACGATTAGTAAAAATCGGAACATTTTTCGTCGATCCACAACATGCACCATCGCTGTCATTCCAATCGAAAGGTGAACATTTTTCGGTGGAAGGGATTATCCTCAAAAAAACCAATTTACATGCCTCTTCTTCATTCCTTTCTGCACCTTTTTCTGAGACCGTAATAATCAAGAGATCTGGTTTTCCACTTGTAATGTCTGATATTTATCTCGCTCTTCCCAAAGAGAAAAATCCATCTTCGTTAAAGATTAAAGTGAATGATCGGTCATACAACATGACGCAGGTGGGTAGCGGAAATTACTTACTATCCAATATCACCCTTGGATTGACAGGATCTATCATCCTCCCTCCCGAAATTCATGAGATCGTCAGTGCTATTCTCATCTTTCCGACAGGTCTTTCCACGCAACATCGCATAATGGTGCGCTGGCAATCTGTTGAAACAAAAGAGGAAAGTGCTGAAAATTCAAACAATCTGAAGTGGGATTTCACCGTGGCGAAAAGCGGTGAATATTTGTTAGGCATTAGTCAGACGAGGAATCGTTGGTTTCGAGTTGCTGTAAATGAAAGTAAGACAGGCAAAAAAATTACCTCCTTCAGTTTCAATAATATCTATTCCAACAATATCATACGACCGCTGCAAGTCATCCATCTCAATGCCGGTGTTTTCTATCGGCTTGAAGTGAATAGTCCAGATAATGATTTACTGACTCCTCCTATCTTTTCATTGGAGGATCTTGCTTCGTCTAACTGGACATATAACAAAACGGAGAATAAGACGGCTCGTGTTTCAAGTTTACCATCTATCGCAATCTACGATGTCTGGATTCGCAGTCCCGACAAAGGAAAAGCAAGAGTGCAATCCACATTAACTTACCTACAAAACTCAAGAAAATGGGTGCCAATTAAAGATCCGAACACATTTACTTATGCTGGAAAATTCTTCGTTTATTCAAAATATGCCATAAGTACCGATGGGGCAAATGAGATGCTTGTTCTCCCCTCTCTTCAAACAGATACCTTCAACTTAGAGGCGACGCCACAGCAGAACAATCTCACTGTTGATATTTCTTCTCTCCCACCCGGCAAATGGAGGACTGTCATTGGCGGCGTTTCTTCTGGTCAGCCAGATTCTCTTACAAGTATTATCGAACATCTGCAAGAGGAGAAAATAATTCCTGATCAGGACATCGCACTGTTTCCAACAACGGGTTCATTGATCAATAAGAGTGCCTTTCTCCATCAGGGACCATCAAAAATTTCTGTTCCGATGCAATCAACGAGGCCAAATAACATCTGGTTCTTCGAAGATATTCCCGATCTCACTCCTTCGTGGCAATTCTCACTCACTCGCAAAGTTATCGGCGAAATGAAGGGGGGCGAAAAAACGCCACTCTTTCTTTTGCGAAACATTGTATCAGCCCAATCTATTGCTTCGGGCACTTACACTGCAAAAATCCATACCCCCGTTGCAAATACAAGCATGGGGGTCACAATTGTTGCGGAGCCTGTTAACGATTTGGCCCCTGTTTACGTGGGCAGCATTGACTCATACGACGTGATTGAAGGTTCTCGAGAACGTTCCTATCAATATTACTATTGGCTCAAGTACATGATGCCCCTCTTCAGCCAACTCTTCGAGTGTGATACTCAAGATGATGTAACCTGTTCAATGAAACGTGTAAACCCCCTACTTGGTATTTTCCCAGGATCACCTGGTTTCTTCCCCATTCTTCCTTATTCCCGAGAAGGCAGGCGGGCAAAAACTATTGAACAAATGAATGAGATGGATTTTTTGCTCTCTTTGCAGCCTTGCTCCGGACAGTCCGATGAATGTAACAATAGTTTGTGTGTCGGATATATACAGAATCACAGCTTCTGTATTACGAAAAAGCAAACTGCAGAGTTTCCACATGACGCTGTTGCAGCCGTTCATTACGGCATTGATCTCCATTCATACTTCACTGCAGAAGAATATTTTGGAAATAATGGAATTTCACAATTCCTGGACTATTTCCAGAAAAAGAATCTATTGCAAAAGGATTCCTCACATCCTTTACACCTCGTTGAAGCGCACATTCGACCCTCCTCTTTAAAAATGGGTGCTTTGATACCACAAAAATCGGATAACATCGTCCTCGCATCTAACAACATTGGTGCAACACAGCTTGCAAACGGCCTCCTCCGCATTCATGTTAATGAAATTGCAATTGGCCAATCGGCCGGCTTTCTCACCGCATTCTGTCTTGATAACAAGATTTCTCCAAAACAATTGCTCAATGATGATGTCCTTCTTCATCAATTTCAACATTATCTGGTTGAGGGGGGGGTCATCATCTATCCCATTCAGGATATGAGTACCGACCCCATACTTTCGAAATCTGTGCAGCATCTGCTCATCGACGGACTCATCAAACAATCGATTGTTCCATATATACCCCCATCCAAGAGTAGAAGCTTTAAATTCGTTGTGGATGCAGACAAACCATTATCAACAACGGATGTCTCTCTCATAAACAAAACGTTGGGAGATGGAGTGTCTCTGGATACTGTATCCCCTGAAAATGTGCTGTCTTTGCTCGGAAATAACGGGAAGGCACTATCTGAGCAGAATAAACAAACACTTCTCAACAAAATTGGCTTTTCCAATAAAAAAGGAATTGTCCGAGTTCAACCGACAAAAGCTCATCTTTTCCGCATAATTTATCTTTTCAAGGCAAAAGAGCTCCATTGGAGTAATGATGATTTACTTCTATATTTGCAGTAGAGTCAATGTCCAGAACATCGACAGTAATTGTCAATTAGTCTATAATTAACTGATAGCCCAAACAAAATGCATATTGCCTTTATCAGCCCTTATTCGAGCGAACGTTCCGGCCACCGTACGGATGGTGTTCCTTCTTACGTTGAAAATCTCATTGAAAATCTCAAGGCACAACGGCAAGATCTGATTGTCGATACCTTTGCTACTTCGCATAACGGTGATGATATACATCGAAGACATGCATCTGTTCCTCTAAAGTTTTCGCAAAGCACTATCTCCATAGAGTCAGGATTTCGCGTGGGAGTGATGGGATACATGCAAATTTTGTGGGTAATTTTTCGCCGCAAGTACGATGTCATCCACCTACAACATGAAACCTATCTCTACGGCGGACCGTTAACATTGCTTACATTTCCGCTCTTTTGTTGGCTTCTGCACTTTAGAGGAAAAACGGTCGTTACGCTCCATCATGTCATCAGTCCCAACGAGATTAATGCAGAATTTAGAGGTATCTATGATACGAAAATCCCCTTGGTATTCATTCGCTGGGGATACCAGTGGTTCTTCCGGAGTATTGGTAAAACGGCGCAACTCCTCATTGTTCACCATGAACGGTTCCGTGAGGTCCTCATGCGTGATTACGACATCCGATATAACCACGTAGCCGTTGTCCCCCATGGGATTAGTAAAATCTCTCTGCCAGAGCCCCAGCCCCGCTCAGAACTTTTAAATAAATTCGGCCTGCCTTCATCTGTACGTACTGTTTTCGGATTTATGGGTTTTGCTACGGGATACAAAGGACTGGATATATTAATTCGGGAATTTGCCATTCACGCAAAACAGGTACCGGATACTGCATTGCTTATCTGTGCCGGGGAACACCCACATAATCAATCATCGCAATCCTATCAGCAGTATCTGCATGAATTGAGAGCTGCCGCTTTTGCCGTTCCTGGAAAACGGGTGATCTGGCATGGCTTTCTTGCTCAGGAGGATGTATCCGACTTTTTTGAAACCATCGATTGTCTTGTGCTTCCCTATCGAAGCTCCGTGAGTGCCAGTGGCATCCTGTCACACGCAATCGCCTACGAGAAACAAATGATCGTGTCTGATCATTTGAAAAATCTCGCTCATGGAGCACTCATTTCTTCGCTTGAACCTCGAAATCTCGCAAATACTCTTTCGCAATTTATTTCTTTTCCCGCCAGCGAACGAAATGCGATGAAAGAAACACTTCGATCCGCGAAAAAATCAGAATCCTGGCAAGTAGTGAGCAGTCAAACGTACGCGCTTTATCAGAGACTCTCTTCTCAGGCCAAAAGAACAATCCTGCTTCTTGGCGCCTACGGCCAACAGAACTTGGGTGATGAGCTCCTGCTGGCTCAGTGCCTGCAAATTCTTCCGCGACCGGCATGCGTCGTGGCCTCTGCCGACCCCAAGCGAACCGAACGGGAGCACGCTGTCGCGACAATCCCGCGTAGAGGAAAGCCCTGGAAACTCCTCTGGACAGTGCTTCGCTCGCGAATAATCGTCGTGGGGGGTGGTGATCAATTCAAGCTGATGAAACCAGCAATGGGACGCTCACGGTATTCGTTGCTCCTGCTCGATCTGCTCCTCGCCGTCGTGGCACGACTCTTTAGAAAGCACCTGTACTTCGTCGGCGTGGGGATTGGGAATGTCGGCAGCAGGCCCGCACGACTGCTCACGCGATGGACGCTCAATAGCGCGAACGCAACCGTCTTCCGCGATGCAAAGAGCTTTAAGCTTGCACAGAAGTTTGCCCCGCAAGCCACTCTCCTGCAGGGAACCGACATGGCTTTCACTTCTCACAATAAACCAGAAGAAGGGAATAACGATTCTTCTGCTTCACGCTTGGGTATTGCCCCTTGTGTCCACTTGGATCAGGCAGAAGCCTACGACACCGTCACGCGGGAACTGGCCCGATGCGCAGATATACTCCTCGTGAAGGAACCGCAGAGCCGAGCAGTATTTCTGCCATTCCAGACCGGATTCGCCACACATCACGACATCTTAGTGAGCCGCGAAATCCTCGACCAAATGCAGCACGGGGAACGCTGCACTATCAAAGAAGATCTCAATCTTGCCTCCATCCATTCAACGTACTCCGCGCTTGATGTTCTTTGGGGCATGCGCCTGCACTCTGTCATTCTGGCCTGTCTGCATGCCGTTCCCTTCATCGCACTCATCTACGACGTCAAAGTGAAAAATTTTCTTCAGGAGATTAATTGTGAACAATGGGGAATATCTCTGGATGATTCCTTTACTGCCGAAAAGCTCCTTGTGCTTCATACAGAGCTCAAGAATCACCTACCCGAAATACGCAATCACCTGCACATGCAGGCGGAACGCCTTGCGCAGCATGCCCAAATCAACATCGATCTTCTGCAAGGAATTGCGAAGGAAATCGCCAGCACTCACGCATGTGATGCTGAGGAATCATCTGATATTGGCGCGGTCGATAGAAAGCTCCCATCCGCACTATCATGACGGATCAGCCGGTCCAAATTGGCACGCCAGAATCAGGCATGGCTATCACCGTTCCCACGACAGATCTGGATGCAGCGATAGAACAGAAAGGAGTGGATGAAAAGCGACAGATGCGCCGGTCACTATTATGGGTTTTCTTGATATTCCTGTGCATACACCTCTTTGTCTTTCGGGGAATTCTGGTGAAGATTCCCGACATTTTCGCCGGAAAAGCGGTAGTGAATACACACGAGCTCGTCCCGTTCTTCGATGTATCAGAACAATTCATCGAGCAGGCCGGCGGGGCATTCAGTGATCTCACAAACGCCTACGAGTTTCGCGTACGGTACTCGCTCCTCACCACGTGGATGCGGTACTACCTCATCCTGCCGTTCGCCATCATTCTTGTGCCATTTCTCGGGGCATTCTTCGTCTTCCTGGTAGTGAATGATTTTTTGAGACGTCTGCTCCCCAGCATCCCCGCACGTCGCATCATCCACGCAACGGCACTCACGACGCTGCTCATCCACTTCATTCTCCTCCCGGCAAAAATCCCGCACTTCTACACACTCATTCTGGGATTCGATATCTTCGTCGTTTCATTCGTTCTCTTCCTACACGGACTCCTGCTGGAATCCAGACATCCCGTGCAATTGCTCTTCGTTTCCAGCCTTGTCGCCCTCGTGAATCCTGCCGTGCACTTTCTTGTGCTCTATCCTTTGTCCGTCGTATTCTTCTGCGCAGGAACAGGAATACTACTGCTCATCTCTGGAGGAATACATAAAGGGACCGAGCTACATGATACTGAGGAGAAGAGGACGGCATCTCTGCGTCTTTGGAAACGTATATTCCTGGCGCTCCTGTTTATGACACTCGTCACAGTGGTGCCCTATGGTCTATTCGTAAAATTCTACGTGTTGCGCGGACTTGAAAATCTCACAGACGTCGTGCCAGATACGGTGGCGTCAATCCGCGCGAGCTCACTCACTCTCGTACATCAGATCTCGTTTGATATCAGCTCCGCAACAGGGAACTATCTCGGTGGATCCTACATCACAAAAACACCTCAATACTCCAAGATCTTCTACTTCCTCATCGCCCTCATTCCTTTCGTCATCCCCGTAACGCGTGATGTTCAAGAGAAACGTCGGCTGCGACCATTCCTGACCCTCACTGCTATCCTCATGCTTTTCGGAATGTGGTGCAGTGTCGGCTATGCCGACATCGTCCTGTTCCCGACATTCCACATGCTGCTTGCGGCGCTCTTCCGCCAGCTTTATCTCTTGCCAGAACATGCGGCCGAAATTGGCATCCAAGTGATTACAGAAGTCATCCACGTTTTACGTTTTCCCGATCGGTTCCAATTTATCTTTTTGGCAGCCATGACACTGCTCATGCCCTTGGGTACCATCGTCCTTGAGCGAGATTGTGCCGCACGTATTGCCCCGCAATTCCGGTTGGGCCGTTTCATGGGAACCACCTTGTGTGCCATCGTCTTCTTCTTTCCTCTCTTCGCACACTGGGAATACCGCGCATCACTATTCACGGGGGACTTTGGTGGCTTCTTGCGTCCCTACAATGTTGAGTCTCTGCGCGAGATTAAAAACGCACTCCAGCCCCTTCCTCAAGGGAAAACTGTCGTATTCCCACCAAGTGAAAGTCCATGGATTGGCAAAACGTCCGACGGGCATAGGTATAGATTCATCGATAAGTTCTTCATCTACTATCTCAATAGTCCGAGCTACTATTTCGGATTATCAGGAGATCCTGAGACCAAATACTGGTTCTACTTACTCTCTCAGTCTCTCACCCAAAACGAGCACTGGTGGATCAACATCTTCCGCAATTTGAATATTCGTTACCTCGTGATCAATAAAGAAATGGTTGTTCCACTGCGAAGTTCCTGGTATCTGCAAAGCATTACGCAATCTATCAGAGCACAGCCGCAAGCCATGCCGCAGTTTTTTAGAAAGATACGAGAAAATGACAGTTTTACCCTCTATGAATTTATCGATTTGCCGCAGGCAGCCGCCACTCCCCTTCTAATCGAATTAGGATGGAACAGTTTCCGGTGCTTGCAGGAACGCTCGCTCACATTGTCGCGAAGTCATCAACTGGTTTCTCTAAATTCTCTCCAGCTGAAACAGGATGTACCACTCGATGTGGTAGCAGGCGATTGGAAGAAGATGCAATTGGATCTGTTCGCTAAAGAACATGCGGACCACTTCTTTCGTCCCGACCAATCCAGTTTTGCTTTCATTGAAGAGCACATCCCGAGCTCTCAATACTTCGGAACCGTTTTCCCCATGCTGAATCTGCTGACAGCGAGTAACTACAACATTTTCCGGATCATGATGCCCGGCCCGTACGATACCCTTACAACATCCTTCGTAGGACTGATTGATCCAACCTCCACACGCTTCTCGCTGACGGTTCCCAAAAACGGGACATACGAAGTGCTGTTGCGTAGCGTTCCGACACAACACCAGCTCTCGATGCAAATCGATCATGGCCCTGTCACATCCATCACCTACACTCCAGAAAATTCTGATCTCCATTACATCACCTCTGGAAGCGCCTCTCATGGCACACATGCCTCGGCAGATACTGGTGGCATTGCCCCCGAAGATCTTGCATCCAAAATTCCCAGTGCCATCATGCCCACTGGCGATCAATTCACGTACATACAGCTGGGAATAGCTGATCTGCTCGAAGGAAGGCATATCCTCTTTCTCAAGAAACAGGATAACAATCCTTTGGTAATCGAAGGTGTGCTGCTCCTCCCTATACAAAAACAGGTAGGTGATATTCCTCTGCAAACCACCATTCACGCTCTCTCACCCGACCTACTAAACGAATGACATCTTTTGTTTCACCTCTGCCGGCTCCCAACACCAACCATCTTCCAGTACGCAGCAAAATTGTGCTCTTGGGCCTCTTCCTGTGTTTAATGTATCCCGCGTACATCCTCGTGCAAGAGTGGGGATCTGCCACGACAGAACGTGCTCTCATGTCAGACAAGCCCGCGTTGCGTGCCCTCCTGTTTCAGGGAGGAGCACGATTACAAATATTTGATATGTCTCTTCGACAAGACACCGTACGCTCTACTAAGCCACTCAATACCACCGATACCTTATCGAGTGCTCGCCTGCTCTCACCACGGATCGTGCTTGTTGGCTCGGGTGCGCAGACGCACGTGCTCGACCTGGTGTCGTCCTACACGTACAACGCCACGGACCGAGAGAGCCCGCTAACACTCCTCAGTCGCAACACAAACTTCACGTATACACTCTCCGATGATCCGGATCGTGCGCGTTTGACCATCGATTTCGCAGAATGCGGTGAAATCGCCGACATTCCACTGCCCGAACGAGGACAATGGTACGAACCTGAAGCGCTCTTCGAGACACTTGGCCTCTCTATGCAGAATAGTATGAGGCTCTCTCCTGCAGAGACATCTCTCGCTCTCATAAAACACAGCACATTCCCACGGACAATTCTGATCAACCTCATTCAGCGCAATGCCATGGCGCTCTCCGTTCCTTCCTTCGATCCTGAGCAGATTCATTTCTCGCCGTTTTTCATCGATGATCAAACCTTGCTCTTCAGCGTGCTCGATCGCAAACAATGGGCAACCGTGCTCTATCACATCTCTACCGGGACCTACGAAACGCTTTCGATCGGCTTCACTGACCATGCCTACCACACACTGACAGGCAAGATCATCCTGGTGCAGAGTTTCTACGACGATGCACTCAACATCCCATTTGGCTCTGTCGCGCTCTTGGGACAGAAACGAGAAATTTCTGTACAAGAAATCGAGGCCATGACCGGCCCACGAGCAGACAGTGCGAACATTTTTGCCTTACTCTTTCAGCAGCCAGATGCTTCGACATTGCACTTTAAGTCTAATCTCACGACACAGTCGTTCAATGCCATCAACCAAAGCGATGTTCGCGAATCTCTTCGAACTTTCTGGCTTGAGCGTCAGCAACAATTGACACGGGCAGTCGGCAACTTCCGGTTACTGCAATTGCATTCAGATGGCACAACCGTACTCGTAGACACCATTCCCTTTGAAATGCGGCCTCCAACAGTTACGGCTCAGTACGTCGATAACGTTGAACCGCTGCTCAAGGCTCTTGAACTAACACCAGGCCTGATTGAGGAGTATCGCAAACGCAACGCCTTTGCCATCAAAAGTAAATCTGAATATATATTGGTAGATGATCTAAGCTATTGAGTTTGAATGGTGCCGTGGGGGAGACTCGAACTCCCATGTCCTAGAACGGACACTAGCCCCTCAAGCTAGCGCGTCTACCAATTCCGCCACCACGGCATGAGGCTTAAGAGCAGCATACCAATGCGCCTGATGGGAGCAACAGAAAACAGGCCAATCAGACAACCGGCCAGTGCTTCAGCTGCTGAAGTTCCGCCTTGGTAAGCGGGAGCGTCGCGGCAAACTCCAGAAGCGACGCACGTGTCACTTTTGCCCCCCGTGTGACCTTCTTGAGCTGCTCGTAGGCGCTGTCTACGCCGTGCTTACGCAGGAGGATCTGGATGGCTTCTGCGAGAACCTCGGGGTGCGCATCGAGCTCACGTCGGAGCACCGTGCGATCCACAGCAAGCTTCGAAAGGCCTTTGAGCAGCGAAGAAACCGCAAGCACGTGGTGACCGAATGCCACACCGATGGAACGCTGGACTGTGGAATCCGAAAGATCGCGTTGCAGTCTGCTCACCGGCAGTTTCTGGGCGAAGTGTGAGAAGAGTGCGGTCGCCAGCCCCAGATTGCCCTCCGCATTCTCGAAATCGATGGGGTTTACCTTATGCGGCATGGTGGAGGACCCCACCTCGTCCGCTACCACCTTCTGCGCAAAGACCCCGCGCGAAATGTAGAGCCATGCATCACGACTGCAGTCGAGAAGAATCGTATTGATGCGCACCATGATATGGCTGAGCTCCGCCAGATCGTCGTGCGGATTGATTTGGGTCGTGTGTGTAAGCGGGTCTAATCCAAGAGAACGCATAAATTTGCGGCCAAAGACCTCCCACCGCACATCGGGATACGCAATACGATGTGCCGCGTAATTGCCGACAGCCCCGCCAAACTTACCCTGCATCCGGAACGATTGCAGTTGTGCAAGCTGACGCTCAAGTCGGTCGGCAAACACGGCGATCTCTTTGCCCAAGATCGTCGGCGTAGCGGGCTGGCCGTGCGTGAGGCTGAGCATGGGGATCTTCTTCAGTCGCCTTGCCATTGCTGCAAGTGTGCGGTGCAGGACTTTTAATTCGGGCAGAATCACCAACTTGAGAGCACGATGCACGAGAATGCCATAGGCGAGGTTATTCACGTCCTCACTTGTAAGGGCGAAGTGCAGAAACGATGTGCGAACTTTGAGGCCCGCGATGCGCTCGAACTTTGACTGCAAGAAGTACTCCACGGCCTTCACGTCATGGTTCGTCTTGCGCTCGAACCCGCGGATACTTTCGGCATCTCTGGCAGAAAACTTTTCCACAATCTTCTCAAGAGCCTTGACCTGCTTGGCTTTCAGTCGCGGCAACTCACGGATGCCCGGCTCTGTGGCCAGCGCAAGAAAGTACCGTACTTCCACCTCCGTCCGCGCACGCATGAGTGCTTCTTCACTGAAAAACGGACGCAGCGCCTCGGTCTTCTTGCGGTAGCGCCCATCCAGAGGAGAAAGCTCGTCCATGGGAGGACAGTGTAGCAAGGAACTGAAGAATTCCCAAGCCGAAAACGCGTATATCGTTCAGGAGGGTGCAAATAGCGGATAATTAACAAATTACTAAAAATATGTTATAATTTATCAAACACATGCCCAACACCCCTCTCCTCTCGATCGTTCTGCCCTCGTATAACAATGGGGTATGCCTGCCGGCCACCATCCGGCGCATTGGCCAGACCTGCCCGAAAGAGACCGAAGTGATCATCGTCATCGACGGCAGTACGGATGAAACGATGCGCATTCTCTCTAAACTTTCCGTGAAGTATCCGAGTATTCGCACAATCGTGCGGCAGGAGCGACGTGGTAAAGGTGCTGCCGTACGCGATGGTGTTCGTGCAGCGAAAGGGTCTTTCATCGCATTCATCGATGCAGACATGGCAATTGATCCCTCGTACGTTGCACAGGCACTTGCATGGATACAGGAAGATCCGTCGCTCGATGCCGTCATCGCACGTCGAACAACCTACCACACGAATAGAGTGCGTCACGTGGCACATGCATTGTTCCACTGGATCGAATGGGTACTTTTCCGCATGCCCTATCACGATACGCAAGCGCCGATGAAGCTCTTTCGCGCACCGATGGCAAAATCGGTGTTTGCAAGCATGCAGACACGCAGTTACGCGTTCGACATCGAGGTGCTCTTTCGTACAATGGTCCGTGGGCATGGTGTCGGTGAACTGCCTGTACTCCAACGAAAAACCAAAAGCAGCCTCAAGTGGAATCTGCTCCTGTTCACCATGATTGAATTGCTACGCATGTATCGCACGTATATCGCACACCGCTTGATCTATCTCTTCAAAAAGCATGAGCAACACATCTGCCGTTTCGACCTCCTTTCGTTGCGCCACCTTGTTCTCTGGCCCTTAAGTTGGCCGATGCTCTGGATAGCACAGCTGTTCTATCACCTGCAGAAAAACCAGATTTCGATACAGACACCATCGCTCCCCACAACCGACATCAAGAAATCTCTGCTCGTACAGAGAAAAGCATAGCCTGGCGCATTGCATTAGGATTCCGCCTGGTCTTCTTCATTGACGTTTTCCTCTATCGGATCCGGCTCCTCGGTGTGCTCCGAGCGGCCTTCGAAAATATCGAGGAATTCATCGACCGTCATCGTCTCTTTCTTCATCAGACCCTTCGCCAGCGACTCCAGCTTGCCCTGATGTTGCTGCAGAAATTCCACTGCCCGCTCGTACTGATCCTGAAGAGTTTTCTTCACGAATTCGTCAATCTTACGAGCCATCTCTTCGGAGTAGTTGCGGGCAACCGCCGCTTCTGCGCCGAGGAACATCGTCCCCTGCTTCTCTCCGTACGAAACCGGGCCGAGATCGTCATCACCCATTCCGTAGCGCATGGCCATCGCACGGGCGATCTGCGATGCACGCTCTATATCGGAGCTGGCACCGGTGGTGATCTCGTCGAAGACGAGTTTCTCTGCGGCACGACCGCCGAGGAGCCCGCAGATCTCGTCGAGGAACTTGCCACGACTGGTCGTGTAGGTGTCTTCCTGCGGAAGAAACCATGTCACACCAAGTGTAGATCCGCGTGAAACGATGGAAATCTTGTGGAGCTGATCGCTCAAGGGACAGAGATGCCCCACAATCGCGTGACCGAGCTCGTGATAGGCGGTAATTTCCTTCTCATGCGGCGTCAGTTTGCGTGAGCGTTTCTCGGGACCAACCGTCACCTTCTCGGTGGCATCGACCAGATCGCGCTGCGTGAGTGAGACATGCTGGCGCTTAGCGGCAAAGATCGCCGCCTCGTTCATAATATTCTCAAGATCCGCGCCGGTGAGCCCAACCGTCTGTTTGGCAACGTCATGAAGGCGCGCACCCTTGGCAAGTTTCTTATTGCGGGCGTGCACACGGAGGATTTGTTCGCGCGCTTCGAGATCGGGTTTGTCGATGAAAATGCGACGATCGAAACGTCCGGGGCGGAGGAGCGCCACATCCAATACATCCGGTCGGTTTGTGGCCGCAATGACAATCACATTCGTCCCCTGCTCAAACCCGTCCATTTCGGTAAGAATTTGATTGAGCGTCTGCTCACGTTCATCGTGTCCACCGCCAAATCCCGCTCCGCCGCGCTGACGCCCCACTGCATCGATTTCGTCGATGAAAATGATGCTCGGCGCATTACGTTTGGCGCGCAGAAAGAGATCACGTACGCGGCTGGCTCCAACACCTACAAACATCTCGACAAATTCGGAACCCGCCATCGAGAAGAACGGCACGCCTGCCTCACCGGCAACGGCACGAGCGAGAAGCGTCTTACCCGTGCCCGGAGAACCGACAAGGAGTACTCCCTTGGGAATCTTGGCGCCCAGGTTGATGTACTTGCGCGGATTCTTGAGAAAGTCGACGACTTCCACCAAATCTTCCTTGGCCTCCTTGCAACCGGCCACATCGACAAAGCGCGTCTTTACCTGTGTGGCATCCGCCACGCGGGCGCGTGATTTGCCAAAGGAGAGTGCCGTAGATTGACTGCGTGCAATACCGCGGAAAAGCCAAATGACGCCGCCAATGATGAGAATGAAGAAAAGAAGATCCGGCAGGATCGCGATCAGAATATTGGTTGCTTCGCGGTTCTCGACTTCGACGATGGTAGGGTTCTTGGGATCATTCCAATTGAGGTCACTCACGGAATCGGTCGACTCTTTGTATGAACTCAAGATGGACCCCGAGGACATCGTGGCAAAAACTTTATTATCGCGAATGACGATCTTCGTAAATTCCCGTTCGGCGTATCCGCGTGTGATTTCGCTCAAAGGTACTTCACGCGCTTGCGCCTCCTGTGACTGATCGGAACGTGCAGGCGACATGATGGAATAAATCGACATCCCCACGAGAATGACGAAGAGCAGAATCCCAAGAATCTGCTGCCGGCCTCCGGGGGGTCTTCCTCGTGTCACAGCCATGGCTACAGAATAGCGAAACAGATCGAGGCTAGCACGTGATTTCTCATAAAAGCAGGACAAATTCTCTGTCAGCACTCGCGAATACGCCTGCGATAGGATTATGTGTTCATTGGTGATTGGCGAATAGTCAGGAACCATTTACACTAGCCTGCATGAACACTTTCAAGATCAAAGAGACGCTCTCGCACCCCGCCGTGCTCCTCGGCCTCCTCGTACTGCTCTTAAGTTATCTTACGTACTTTCAAAATTATAATTATCCTCCCCAGCTCTTCTGGGACGAGAACTATCACATCTCCAGCGCTCAGAAATACCTAAATGGCGTGTACTTCATGGAACCCCATCCGCCCCTCGCAAAGCTCCTCATTGCTCTGGGCGAGAAGATGTACCACCCGAATGCCTTCAGCAATCAATTCATCAATACTGACTACGCACGAGATCTGTCAGAAGGATTCTCATTCGTCGGCTACCGGTTCTTCCCCACACTACTCGCCTGGCTCACCGCACCGCTGCTGTATTTGATTTTCCTCTTCATGACCCGCAGTCCACAGCAATCAACACTCCTCTCATTCCTCTACATCTTCGACAATGCCTTTATCGTGCACGCGCGTGGCGCCATGCTCGATTCCACCTTGCTTTTCTTCATGGCGCTTACGATCTTCGGTTTCTTCCTTCTCTTAGAAACCCGCAATCGCCCCAGTGCATTTTTCACGTCTGCGGCGTTCTTCGGCGCAGCGTTCGGCGCGGCCATAACGACGAAAGATACCGCTCTCATTCTGATTTTGCTCGTGCCCTTCCTTCTATGGAAACTGTGGTCTGAAGGGCGCAGCGATCTGCATGCAACACAACAGAAAATCGGCCGGATGCTTG
The DNA here is from genome assembly GCA_964404805.1 of uncultured Candidatus Peribacteria bacterium. GTDB lineage: Bacteria > Patescibacteriota > Gracilibacteria > Peribacterales > Peribacteraceae > Peribacter. The sequence goes on along the minus strand of CAYOLJ010000009.1, from coordinate 4,273 downwards.
GGGCCATGTCGCTTGCGTTCGCTGTGGTGTTCTGCGGTGTGTGGTACACGCACTTCTCGATTGGAACGATTGTGAATCCCGCACTGCCGGATAACGGCTACTACCAGGCTTCTGATGAGTACAAAGTCATCCTCGATCAGGGACTCACGCGCTCCATCAGTTCGTTTCCGGTCATGCTCCGTGATTCGCTCAAGTTTACGTCGCACTACGCCCGCGGTGTGCCGCGATTGGACCTTTGCAAAGGAGATGAGAATGGCAGCCCCTTCTACTTCTGGCCATTGGGCGCACGGTCCATCAACTTCCGATGGGAGACGCCCGACGGCACCGACTACCGCTACCTCTACCTGCAGGTAAACCCTGTCGTCTGGTGGGTGAGCTTTGCAACAATACTTCTTGCCATCGGCATGTTGTTGTCGCAGCTCTTCTTCCCGTTCAGGGAACCCCTCAAACACCAGTTCCTGCTCACCACCTTCGTCACGCTGTACGTCTGCTACATGATCGCCATCAGCCAGTTAGACCGTGTGATGTACCTGTACCACTACTTCCCGCCGCTCTTCTTTAGCTTCATCGTTCTGGGATTGGTCTTTATGGAACTCAAACGCTTCTGGAAGTGGGAATTCAGCACGCAGGGCAAAAAAATGGGCCTGCTTGTGCTGGGCTTGCTCATCTTTGGTGCCTTCCAGTATTACCGGCCACTCACGTACTATCAGCCGATCACCGATGCACAGTTTAAGCGACGTGCGTTCTTCGATCTCTGGGAACTCTCGTGCGTGAAGTGCGACAAAGTGAGTAGCCTTGCCGTTCCCTGCAAAGAGAAGTAGCTAACGCCGAAAGCCTTCTCGACGCAGAGCCAGAAGATCACGAAACATACGCAGAATTACGCGGAGGTTCGCTCCTGTCTGCTCTCCTTTGAGGCGCGGATAGTGATGGACCGGAACCGTCTTCCATGGAATCTTCAGACAGTGTAAACGGTAGAATACTTCGGCATTGATGAGCGCCCCAGTGGCGTGCACGGGACGAATACGTGGCCAGAGCTCCCGATGCCAGACTTTCATGGCGCAATTGATGTCGCGCACCCACACACCAAGCACAAAGAACGTGAGAAAACCGAAGAGTTTTGCGTTTACCTTGCGGATAAAGGGATCGGCACGATGCAGACGACGACCCGTTACGTACTGGTACTCCTGTAGAAATGGAAGGAGCTTGCTCCAATCCTCCGCCTTGAACTGCCCATCACTATCCATAAATCCGACATAGTCCATCGTCGCAGCGTCACAACCTGAACGTACAGCGCTGCCGTAGCCCTGGTTGCGCTCATGCTGAACGAGACGGATATCGTTCTGCTGCGCGGCGAATTCCTGCAGTATGCGCCATGTGCCATCCGTGGATCCGTCGTCCACTGCCACAATTTCGCAGGTAATCCCATCCCGCATGTACCAGGAACGCAGATCGGCAATCGTGCCTGCGATGTTCTGCTCCTCATTAAAACACGGGAGCACGATGGAGAGGCGCATGGGAATACGGGCACTGTAACCATGTACAGGACCTTGGCGCAACATAAAGGCCACATGGATCCCATACTCATTGCCCGCTAGACTGACGAACGTGCCTACCGCACTCATTACTGGAGGATCGGGGTTCTTTGGTGGCCTACTCAAACGCCACCTGCTGAAGGAGGGATGGCAATGCGTGAACATCGACTTGGTCGAGGATCAGGATCAGGATCACGATCCGGCACTCACGAGCATTCAAGGTGATATTCGCGACAAGGCTCTCTTGGAGACAACCTTTGGAGACAACCACTTCGACAGTGTATTTCACTGTGCCGCCATTCTCGCGCATGGTGCACCGGATAAGCGTTTTCTCTGGACCTCCAATGTCGATGGAACGCGCAATATCGCCGAAGCCGCAGCACACCACGGCGTGAAATCGATGGTGTACACGTCGTCTAATTGCCTCTGGGGCGAGAGCATGGATCGTCCCATCAGGGAGGATGATCCTCCGCATCCTATTGAGCTGTACGGACAATCGAAATGGGAAGGCGAACGGGTCTTAGAGCCCTTTCAAAACCACCTGAACATCACGACCATCCGCTGCCCCACGATCATGGATGCAGAGCGTCTCGGGCTTTTGGCCATTCTCTTCGAATTCATTGCCGATGGCCGCAAGGTGTGGGTCGTGGGCAAGGGAGACAATCGCTATCAGTTCATCTATGCCAAAGACCTCATTGCCGCCTTTCAAAAGGCAACAGAACTGACCTCCTCCGAAACATTGCACATTGGCTCGGATGACGTGAAGTCACTCAGAGATGTGTATGAGTACGTGACCACAAAGGCGGGAACTGGCGCTCGCATCGCCTCACTCCCCAAGCTCCCCACACTCCTTGCTATGCGCATCGCCTACTGGCTCAAGTGCTCCCCGCTCGGCCCCTACCACTACAAAATGATCGCCGAGAATTTTGAGTTCGACACGAGCAAAATCAAGCGCATGCTCTCGTGGCAACCCACACTCCGTAATGAAGAGATGCTCTGGAAGGCCTACGAGTACTTCGCTCAGCATCGCGAGGAACTGAAACACCGGGAGCATGCTTCGGCGCATCGGCAGCCGGCGAAAATGGGCATCATCCGTCTGTTGAAGTGGCTCTCATGAGGTGGCAAGTATTCCCGAAATGAAATATCCGTTATGATGCATGGGATCGCGATTCTTCATGCCATCGAAAACCTCCCCTCTGCTGGTGTCGATGGGAGCAGCATTGCTGCTCCTTATCACTGCCCTGTATGCCACGGTCGCGCATGAACTTACGCCACGCATCACCGATGGCCGGTATCACATTGAGAACAGCGCATGGATTCCGTTTACCGATACGTTGCCTGCCTCAGAATCTCCGCAGAATCTCGATCTCACTTTCGCACTTCAACTTAATCCCCTGCATGCACGGTATTATCAAGTGATTGCCGATGACTGCATAGAAGCACTTGCGATCAATGAACAACCTATAGGAGAAGGTACTATTCCCTTCTGCGATCTCTCGCGGGGTCGCACGTTCAACTTTGGTTCCGCAATTCATACGGGGAACAACGTGGTCACCATGACCATTCAGAATGTTGGAGGGCCGTCTTCCTTCACCTGGCGCACTGCCTGGTGGGACCCGCTCCTTCTGGGACTGCGTCTACTCCTGCTTGCAGGGCTCATCTCGGGCGCCGTGCTCATCGCTAAGGGGCTTGCGTTCTCCCGCTGGCAAAGCCTCTTCTTCGGCGCGTTCTCCTTTGGTGTCATTCTTCGCCTGTTCTACGTCTTCGCCACCTCGTACGAAATTCGCGCGTACGATGCCGACGGCCACTTGGAGTACATCCGCTATGTAGCACAGCATCTCGCGCTCCCTTCTGTTCGAGATGGATGGGAGTTCTACCAGGCTCCTCTGTACTACATGCTCACTGGTCTCTGGCTCCACATGGGAGGGATATTTGGAAGAGCCCTACCTCTCCTTACGCGCGACACCCAGTGGTTCGCCTTTTTCGCTTCAGTTCTCACGCTCGCAGGAGTCGCGTGGATCGCCGTTATGCTCTTCACACCGAAAGAAAAAGTGGAGCGCACACTCTTCTTAGGCTCGCTCGCCGTGCTGCCGAGCCTGCTCTTTCTCTCGGCGAGGATCAATAACGACGTGCTGCTCCTTCTATGGGAAGTGCTCTGCTTCGGGTTCCTGATCGCCTGGTGGCAGAAGGGACGGTGGATTACGTGGTGGCTGGCAATCGCTATGCTCGCTCTCGCCATTCTCACAAAAACGAATGGATTACTGCTGGTTCCTGCCGCATTCACACTCCTTATCCTCAAGCGAAAACTGACTGTAAGGTCCAAAACATTGGTCGGCGTGACGAGTGTAGTTGCTCTCATCCTGCTCACCGGTTGGATCTTCACGCTGCGTGACGGCATGTCGCTGGGCCAACCTCTTGTAGTGAATACGGGAAACTTGAGCCCCGGACTCTTCGTGAATAACACCGTCGAGACATTCACAGAATTCAATCCACTGCGCATGATTGTGCGCCCGTACAATAATCCGTGGGACGATGCCTCTGGCCGCCAGTACTTCTGGGAGTACTTCTTTAAATCGGCATTCTTCGGCGAATTTGACTTCGGACTAGCACTCAGACCCCTCGCCTCTGCCGTTCTCACCTGCGGGCTTCTGATGCTCCTCTACGCAATCTACGGCGTGTGGATGTGCATACGCCGCGAAGGACTGCGCACCCTGCCGCTCTGGGGTACAGCTGGCTGGTTA
>CAYOLJ010000008.1:0-24443 GCA_964404805.1 uncultured Candidatus Peribacteria bacterium | reverse complement strand
AACATCTTCTCCGTCAGCCCGGCGCGACGCAGCCCCTACTTCAGCATGGTGGAGGAGGGAGGAGATGGCTATGTGCGACTCTGCGAGAAACCCACAACCACCGTGCTTTCCCGACAGAGTGCGCCGAAGGTGTACGACATGAACGCAGCGTTCTACTTCTACCGCCGCGCGTTCTTCGACACGGATCGCCAGAGCGCCGTTTCGGAGCGCTCCCTTGTGTACGAAATGCAGCATCCATGCTTCGATCTGGATACGCCGGAGAATTTTGCTTTCATGGAATTCCTGCTGGCGAATAATAAACTCGGCTTTTCCCTATAGACATGCACGTGACCGCAGTGGCTACTGCACGATGTGTTTGGGCTTCCAGCCCTCGCTGGTTTTTTCCCCATAGGCTGAGGTCGCGGTAGGAATCGACCGTCTCCCAGAATTTCTTCTCGTCGATATCGATGTACTGCAGGAAATCCTTGAAGTGGCGCTGCGGGAACTCCCTGCCGAATCGGTGCACCAGTACCACGCCTTCCTCCCGGGTGATCTCCTTGTTCCGGATTTCCTGCGAGGCATCCTGCGTCGCGCGGCCGTAGCCGAATTTGATGAGTGTCGTGTAGTAGAAGAAATCATCCGTCCGGTCATCAAGACTGTTGTACTTGCTGTAGGTTCCGGACGTGCGCTCGGGAGCAGCCTCGAAACCGCAGTGCTTCACGGCGTAGTAGAAGGTTTCCTGTGGGTGCCAGTTCAAGTAGTAGCCTAGGTAGTGGAATTCGATTTTCTGCCTCTCGATTTCGGCGGGATCCGCCGGGAAGTAGGGTTCCAGATCCCCTTTCGAGATGCCTTTCTCGAGGTACTCGGCGACCGAAACGCTACCGAGATAAATTTGATCGAGGTTTCTTCCTTGAAGAAAATCAAAACGGAAACCGGCATTGTCATTATCATCACTGGAGAACTTTTTTTGGTGGATCGATATGTTGGCGCCATATTCCCCCGGGCTCTCCCCGTAGAAGATCAGCGGGATGTTGAACTTGATGGCCATCTTCACCGCAAATGTCTTCTGCCCCAGAATGAACAGCTGAAACGGATGCAGCAGATGGAGGAAGGCGTTGCGGGTGAGGAGGCGATGCGTTCTGCCGTTGGGAGTGAAGAGGTAGTTGTCGAATCCTCCGATGTGGATCCAGTTCTGAAAATTGCGGAAGCCGATGTCCGTGTACAGGTGCGGTGCCCATGTGACGGTGAGCGGGTGCATGCCGTACTTGTCTTGAGCACGTGGGCGGCATAGCAGCTGTCTTTGCCGCCGCCGCCCGGCACGAGCACGTCGTACGAGCCATCCGTGCCCCGGCACTGCGCGAGAAGTTCTAGAAGTTCCTTCTCGCGTTCCTGCCAATTGATCGTGCCGTCATACTTCGCTTCGCAGAACCGGCAGGCGCTGCAGACGCCTTTCTCATCAAACTCAATGTACCGGTGCTTGTTGCAGATGAGATGCTGGTACTCGTTGCAGGAGGAAGGCCGGGTATTTGGGCATGACGCACTTTCGGCAGAACTTCACCGTGGCCGACAGACCGTACTGGCGTTCATCCGAAGTATCCGAAGCGGAGACGGGCTCGGTGGCGGCTAGAGAGTGGCTGTCCATTGGGTGGCAGTGCGATAGAAGGGAGCTATCGGCGCAACGCATTCTCCGTCAACCGCACGAAATTATCAATGATCCGCAGACCCGTTTTTCCGCTTTTCTCAGGGTGAAACTGACAACCGATAATGTTGCCTTTTGCGATCACGGAAGCGAATGTGTGCCCGCCGTAAGTCGTTTCTGCCAGGATATGTGCGGAATCTTTTGGCTGGAGAATATAGGAATGAATGAAATACATGTCTGCACCGGGTGCGACACCGTCGAGGACGGTCCCATTCTAGGATTTTCCTGCCGGAGGATCGATGGAATTCCAGCCCATGTGTGGCGTCTTGGCTTCGTCTTTGAGTGATGGGAAGTACACGACCTTGCCTGGGAGCAAACCGAGTCCTTCCAACTCTCCAAATTCGTATCCCTTTTCGAGCAGCAGCTGAGCGCCTAAGCAGATGCCGAGAATGGGCTTACCTTTCGCCGCCGCCGCCTTCACTTCGTCGAGCAGGCCGCGGACGCTCAGGCCTTTCATGCCCGTTTCGAATGCACCCTGCCCCGGCAGCACGAGCGCATCGGCGTCATGAATTTCTTTGGGGTCCTCACTCAGTACGACATTTTCCGCGAAACAGCGCAGTCCCTTGAGTGCACTGTGGATGTTTCCGATGCCGTAGTCGACAACACAAATTTTTGGCATATCAGAAGGTGCGAATGGGAATAGATTGCGCGCTGAGTTCCTCTTTTAATTTTCCAATGGTCCATTCGTTGTAGTGGAGAATAGAGGCCATGCTCACGGCATTGGCATGCCCTTTTCTAAGAGCTTGCACCAGTGATTCCGTGTCTTGTGCGCCACCGTGGATGACTACGGGAACATCGGCGAACGCGGTTACAGCCGTAAGGAGTTCCAGATCATATCCTTTTCTCGTTCCGTCGAAATCCACGGATGTGAGCAGTATTTCACCTATACCCTCGGCTAGTGCGCGCTTGATCCATTCGATAGCATCCAGCCCCGAATGTTCACGTCCACCGTCTGTGTATGCCTCCCATCCGCCGCCCAGACGACGTTTGGCTTCGACCGAGAGCACGATGCACTGCGAACCGAACTGGTGAACGGCTTCAGGCAAGAGAGCAGGGTTGTGGATGGCGTACGAATTGATGGCGACCTTGTCCGCTCCGGCGCGCAAGAAATTATTGATGTCGTGCAGCGACTGAATTCCGCCACCCATAGTGAGTGGGATGAAGAGCTCGTCGGCGACCGAGCGCATCAAATCGAAATCGGGACTTCTGCGATAGAGCGAGGCGACGATATCCATGGCAATGAGCTCGTCTGCACCTTGTTTGTAGTACTTGCGTGCAAGTTCCGACGGCTTGCCGATTACGCGCAGCCCTTCCATATGAATGCCTTTCACCACATTGGGCCCCTTGATGTCGAGCCGAGGGATGAGTCGCACACTATGTATCGGACATAGTGTATTGAAAACACGGCAAAAGGGTTATAGATTTACCTTCTGATCGGATTGTCATTCTATGCAGCGCAAGCCCTCTCCCCGCTCATCCACCTTCATTATCGCCGAGGCAGGCGTGAACCATAATGGTAAGGAGGATACGGCCATGCGCCTGATCGATGCCGCAAAAGACGTCGGTGCCGATGCTGTTAAATTTCAACTATTCGATCCTGATGAACTTGCTGGAGGAGCATCCCTGGCTTCGTATCAGGAGCAAGGCAAGGGTTCATGGAGCAATCAGCGAGAAATGCTTGCCTCTCTTGTTTTACCGCAGGAGGCATACCAACGTCTCGCTGCACATGCCAAGAAGCGGAGCATCGAACTCATCGTCACGCCGTTCGATATCGCATCTGCCCGCTTTCTGCTCACACTACCAGTGACGACCATCAAAATTCCTTCGGGTGAAATTACAAATCTTCCTTTTTTGAAAGATGTCGCGACACTCGGCGCTGAAGTGATTCTCTCCACGGGCATGTGTACCCTCGATGAGGTTCGCGAAGCCGTCGAGATCTTTCGCCCTGCAAAGATCCCTTTGACGCTTCTTCACTGTACGAGTGCATACCCTGCGCCTTATGAGGATGTACACCTCCGTGCGATTTCACACCTCCGTGAAACATTCGACTTACCTGTAGGTCTCTCGGATCATACTGAGGGGATTGAAGTAGCGATTGCTGCCGTTGCCTGCGGCGCAAGCGTAATAGAGAAGCATCTCACTCTCGATCGTACGCTGCCGGGCCCCGATCATCGCGCCTCCATCGAGCCGGAAGCATTTGCGACCATGGTTCGGAGTATTCGCCATGTTGAAGCGGCGCTCGGCGAACCAAAGAAGGAGTTGCAACCAAGCGAAGAGAATGTCGCCCAAGTCGCGCGGCGAAGCGTAGTGGCCGCTCACGATCTTAAAAAAGGACAGTCGCTTACAGAAGAGATGATCGCCATTCGTCGGCCAGGCACGGGTATTTCTCCAAAGTCTTCTGCCGAAGTTGTCGGAAAGACCGCCAAAAAAGATATCGAATCTGGTACACCACTCACATGGGACATGCTTCAATGAAAACCATTCTCGCCATCACCGGTACGCGTGCGGACTTTGGCATCTACGTTCCGGTTTTTCGGGCAATCGAGGCGCATCCCGATTTGCAGCTCGAGGTCGCGGCGGTGGGCATGCATCTTAAAAAAGAATTTGGCTTAACCATCGACGATGTACGTCAGGGTGGTTTCACGATCGTCGCCGAAATCGACACTCTCTCTTTGGAAGACACCAAAGAAGCCATGGTGGAGTTCGTCGGAAAGACCACCATCGAATGCGGGCGACTCTTTGCAGAACGCAAACCCGATATCGTTCTCGTCCTCGGCGATCGCGGCGAGCAACTGGCCGCAGCCGTGGCCGCAACGTATCTCAATATTCCCGTTACGCAACTCCATGCAGGGGAACGCTCCGGTTCCGTCGATGACCCCGTACGTCATGCCATTTCACAGCTAGCTTCCATTCATTTCACGGCGACAGAAGAGTACGCAGACAATGTGCGTCACATGCTCGGGGAGGAGGCAAAGCATGTGCACTGTACGGGTGCACCGGCGCTCGATACCATCGCCTCCATGACCGTCACTCCTAAAGAAGAACTTCTTGCTCAGGCGGGTTTTGAAACGGGAAAGCCACTTCTCCTCTTCGTCCAGCACCCCGACACCACCGATCTGCTGACTCCTGCGGAGCAACTTATATCCTCGCTTAATGCGCTTGATTCTCTCGATGCCAACATCATGATATTCGCAACCAATGCGGATGCCGGAGGGCTTAAGATGAACACAATGCTCCAAGCGTTTGCGCAGAAGAAAAAGAATGCACAGTTCGTTCCAAGCGTCAGTCACCCCCAATACCTTTCGTGGATGGCCGCAGCGGATGCGCTGGTCGGTAACAGCAGTAGTGGCATCATTGAGGCGGCATCCTTTCATCTTCCTGTCGTGAATATCGGTGACCGACAGCATGGGCGGACGCGTTCGGGGAACGTTCTGGATGTTCCCTATGATACTCAACAGATTCAGGCGGCCATTGAGCGCGTTCTCTCAGATGATTCTGTTTGCAAGAAGCTAAAAAGTTGCACGAACCTCTATGGAGACGGAAAGGCGGGCGGACGCATCACCGACATTCTGTCTCAGTTCAAGAAGTGAATCTCACGCGTGCGACTCAAAGCGCACGGGAGCACTCTTTCCGTCGATCGTGCGCTCGGCGGCTTCGTTGGGATCGTTTGTCGTGAGGCCGCGCACGATGCGCTCTGCCAGTGCGGGATCCGTGCATGCATCGAGATGTCGGATGCGTTCGATGTCGCCCTTCGCGTGGAATGTGCCTTCTCCCTTTTGTGGAATGCACGGTAGCGTGCGACTTTTGAGGAGGGGAATAGCTTTTTCGAAAATGCGCTGCTCCGCAGTGAGTGCGCGCTGATACAGTTCATGCGCCGTATCGGTTGGCAATACGTCGACGCGTTCCTGCAGCGCGATGTCTCCTGTGTCGATACCTTCGTCGATCCAGTGCAGGGTCGCTCCGAACGGCGTCTGACCCACAATGGCCCATGTGGGAGTGTTCCATCCTCTGTTGAATGGCAGATAAGCGGGATGCAGGTTCAGGGCTCCGATACCGGGTAACGCGAGGATTTCTTTAGGGATGATGTACGGAAAGTGCACCGAGATCAGGTAATCGGGTTTGAGCGTACGAAGCTGAGCAAGCCCCTCCGAAGATCGAAATGCTTTTCCAGAGAAAGTAGGAACGTGGGGCAGCAGCGCTCGCATCTTTTCATGAAAACTCGCTCCTTCGCCCTCCGCAACGAGCAGTCCCGATGGCGTGATATCGGCTGCTAGAAGGGAACGCAGACATGTTAGTCCGATCGATCTGTTTGCCGCGTAGAGAACGGAAATTGTAGACATAGTATTCGCCGAAAGCCTATGCTGCAGAATATAATTTTCTCTCCATGATACAAGGAATTCCTCTCTCCATGCCCGACCTCAACGAAGAAGATATTGAGGCGGTCGTTTCCGTCCTGCGGACGCCCTATCTCTCGCTCGGGCCCAAACTGCAAGAATTCGAACAACAGTTTGCGGACTTTGTGGGGACAAAAGAAGCGGTGGCCGTGAGTAACGGAACGTGCGCACTCCATTTGGCGATGCACGCTCTAGAGATCCGCGATGGAGATGAAGTGATTACCACACCTTTCAGCTTCATTTCATCTGCAAACTGCATCCTGTTTGAGCGGGCGCGCCCGGTATTTGTAGATATTCTGCCAGATACGTTCTGTATTGATCCGGAAAAAATCGAAGCGGCCATTACTCCTCGTACCAAGGCGATTCTTGCGGTGGATGTGTTCGGATACATGGCGGAGTGGAAGGCACTGAGAGCGCTGGCAGAGAAACATTCCCTCCTCCTTATCGAAGATAGCTGTGAAGCGCTAGGGTCGAAGCACGACAATCAGCATGCGGGATCATTTGCCGATTGCGCCGTGTTTGCATTCTATCCCAACAAACAGATGACGACGGGGGAGGGAGGCATGTTCGTGACGGATCGAGCAGATCTTGCTCGAATGGTGCGCTCTTTACGCAATCAGGGTCGTGACGAAGATGATGCATTTCTCGTTCATCATCGTTTGGGATTCAACTACCGTATCAGTGACATTAATTGTGCCTTAGGCTTAAGCCAGCTTAAAAAACTTCCCGAAATGGTTAAACGCAGAGCGCAAGTTGCCCAGTGGTACAAAGAAGGACTGGCCGATATCACGAAAGATCTTCTGATTCCTGCAGATCAACAGGGAGTAGAAATCAGTTGGTTCGTCTACGTGGCTCGTCTTGCCGATCGTTTCAGTTCCAAGGATCGTGATCATTTATGTCAGTACCTGAAGGATCGGGGAATCGGCTGCAATACGTACTTTCCCTGCATCCATCTGCAGCCCTTCTACCGTGAACAATTTGGCTTCAAGGAGGGGGATTTTCCGGTTACGGAACATGTTGCAGACCGTACAATCGCGCTACCTTTTTCTTCGCGAATATCGCAGAAGGATGTTGCGAAAGTCTGCGAAACGTTGAAAGATGGACTCTTGCATCTCCCCTCGTAAAACCATGTCTTTCTTTAAGGATAAAACCATCCTCGTCACCGGCGGCACCGGGTCCATCGGATCAGAGGTCGTGCGGCAACTCCTCGCACTCAAGCCGAAGACGATCCGGGTGCTCTCGCGCGATGAGCACAAGCAGTATCTGTTTCAGCAGGAGCTGGGGTCGGAAACCCAACTCGTCGTCCGCTATCTACTCGGCGATATCCGTGACTACGCGCGTTTAATTCGAGCAATGGAGGGGGTGGATTACGTTTTTCACTGTGCCGCGTACAAGCATGTGCCGTTCTGCGAGTACAACTCCTTCGAAGCGGTAAAGACAAATGTCATCGGGACGCAGAATATGATCGATGCGGCGATTGCACAGGGAGTCAGTCGCGTGCTGCTCATTTCGACCGATAAAGCAGCCAGCCCCTCCAATGTTATGGGGGCAACCAAGCTTCTTGCAGAGAAGATGATGACATCGGCCATGCACTTTGCCGGTGCCAAGCCCATTCGTTTTGCGAGCGTACGATTCGGCAACGTGCTCGCCTCACGCGGGTCGGTTTTGCCACTCTTCTGCAGGCAGATCGAGCAGGGCGGCCCCATCACCGTCACGAATCCGGATATGATCCGATTTTTCATGTCTATTCCGCAGGCTGTTTCACTTCTTTTCCGTTCCATGGAGCGCATGGAAGGCGGGGAACTCTTCATTCTTAAAATGCCGGTTCTGCGCCTGGGAGACATGATCGATGTACTTGTCGAAGAGCTGGCCCCTTGCTTTGGTCACACTCCCGATTCGATCAAGCGTCAGGTGATCGGCACGCGTCCCGGAGAAAAAACGGAAGAGATTCTCATGACAGCGGAGGAGTCGCAGTATGCCGTTGAAGAGGACGATATGTTCGTTGTACGTCCTCCGATTCTTCTCGCGGAAGGCAAGTGGAGTGGTGTGGTCAAGAAGGATATGGTCAAGAATGGCGATGCCACTCACATGAAACCTCTTTCCAAGGAGCAAATTCGTACACTGCTTTCGGAGGTTCTTGCGGAGTATTTTCGCACGTCCAAGATTCATTCTTAAAATTCCACTGTCGTTGTTATGTCCAAGAAACGAGCGCTGATTACCGGGATCACAGGGCAGGACGGTTCATACCTTGCAGAATTTCTCCTCGCAAAAGGATACGAGGTGCATGGCATTGTGCGTCGTTCTTCGACGTTCAATCGTGGACGTATTGAGCACCTCTTCAAGGACATTGCGCGAGATGCGCCGAATTTTCAGCTGCACTATGGGGATTTAGGCGATTCCAATTCACTGATCAGAATTCTCATGACAACGAAACCGGATGAGATCTATAACCTCGCTGCCCAAAGTCACGTAGGTGTGAGTTTCGACATGCCCGAGTACACGGGAGATATCACGGCGCTCGGAACAACGCGTCTACTCGAGGCGCTTCGTACGAGCGGGCTCCCTGCACGCTTCTATCAGGCAAGCTCGAGTGAGCTCTACGGCAAAGCTGTGGCAACACCACAGAATGAAGACACACCGTTCTATCCGCGCAGCCCCTACGGTTGTGCCAAGGCATACGCTTTCTACCTCACCCGCAATTACCGCGAGAGTTATGGCATGTTTGCCGTGAACGGTATTCTCTTCAATCATGAATCTCCCCGTCGTAGCGAGAACTTTGTAACGCGCAAAATCACTCTCAGTATCGCGAATATCCTTGCGGGTAAGCAGGAATGCCTGTTCCTCGGTAACTTGGAGGCCAAGCGTGACTGGGGTTATGCCAAGGAGTTTGTAGAAGGCATGTGGTTGATGCTCCAGCAGTCCGAGCCGGAGGACTATGTGCTTGCAACAGGCAGAACGGCAACTGTCCGTGAGTTTTTAGAGTTGGCGCTTGAGCAGGCCGGTATTACGTTCGAGCGCAGCGGGACAGGAAAGGACGAAGTGTACCGCGAAACGAAATCCGGTAAGACGATTGTGCGGGTGGACCCTCGCTACTACCGTCCGGCAGAGGTGGATTGCCTGCTGGGGGATGCCTCCAAAGCCAAAGAGAAATTGGGCTGGCAACCAAAGACGACGCTCGCCGAACTCGTGAAACTCATGGTTCAAGCGGATTTAGAAGGACAGGGAGTGCAACTAACCTGAGGAATCCGTTCGGGTTTTTGTAGCTCTGTGCCGTTTTTCGTGACAAAATGCCCCGTACGATTGATATGTCTTACGTTCATCCCCGGTCACGGCAATCGTTCTTCTCCGGCTCCTCCATTCGTAAGGAGAAGAAGCGGTGGGGTGAGGAGCACTGGATCGTAAACAAGGAATACTGTGGTAAAAAACTTCTCCTCAAAAGAAATCATCACTGTAGCCTGCATACGCACAAGGAGAAGGATGAAGTCTTCTACATTCAGAAGGGGCGTGTACTTCTAGAGCTTGGCAAGGAACGCCGCCAGCTCACACCTGGAGATTTCGTTCATATCCCGGCTAAAACACCCCATCGCTTTACGGGGATTGAAGACAGTGAGATTTTTGAGTTCTCGACCACGCACAGTGAGGACGATAGTTTCCGAACGGAGTATTCTGGTCATGTGGAGCAGCAACGCTACGATCGGCAGGCCGCACTCATTCGTTCCTTCAAGAAGTGTTCGGTACTCGTGGTGGGCGATGTGATGCTTGATACGTACTTTTCGGGTTCCGTTGATCGCATCTCACCCGAAGCGCCGATTCCCGTTGTCCATTTTCAACAGAAGACGTCTTTTCCTGGAGGTGCGGCGAACGCAGCGCGCAATATTGCAGCACTCGGTGCGAAGGTCACACTCATCGGCTTTAAGGGAAAGGATGCACCAGGAGCCGAACTCGATACTCTTTTGAAGAAGGACAAGGTCCGCCCTCGTCTTCTTGCGGATGCACAGCGATTTACGACACAGAAGCAGAGGATTGTTGCCGGGTCCTCCCATCAGATTGTCCGCCTCGATTTTGAGGAACAATCATCTCCTTCTTCTGCGCAGACACGTGCCTTGTTGCGTAGTGTCGAGCGAGAACTGCCCAAGCATGATGTCCTCCTTCTCTCGGACTATGCGAAGGGGGTTTTCTCTCCAGCAGTTCTCCGTTCCTGTATTGTTCTCGCACGGCGAATGAAGAAGCCTGTCATCCTCGATCCTAAACCCCTCGATTCCTCCTACCTTACGATGGCGCGTGGCGCGACTCTCATCACGCCGAACCGCCGTGAGGCACTCCTGCTCTCCGGCAAGGCGAATATTTCGTTGCAGCAAGCAGGAAAAATATTGGCAAGCACCCTGAAGACCAATGTTCTTCTTACTCTGGGGGCCGAAGGTATGTTACTGGTGCCTTCTCGTGGAGCGCCAAAATCTTTCCCTGCGCTTGTACGCGAGGTATCTGACGTTTCTGGGGCCGGGGATACGGTAGTTGCCGTTCTCTCTATTGTTCTCGGGCTTAAAGGAAATCTGCTGGATGCTGTGGATCTCTCGAATCGTGCGGCGGGGGTTGTCGTTGGCAAGGCGGGAACAGCTACGCTCACCAATGCGGAACTTCTGGAAGTATTATGAAATTTCTCCTCATTGATTTCGATGGAACCCTCATTGAGGATAACGGAGGGTCGGCTTACGATCCGGCAACACTCACATTGCTCCCGGGTGTCATGGAAGGGCTCCAGCGCTTGCGTGATGCGGGCATGCGCTTTTTCATTGTCTCCAACCAGTCCAAGATTGCCCGGGGCATCACCTCAGAAGAGAACGTCCGTGCGGCCTTCGATCGCATCATCCATATACTTAAAGAACAGGGGATCATAATCGAAGCAGGTCGTTGGTGTCCGCATTGTCCGGAGGATAATTGCAATTGCCGCAAGCCGAAGACTGGCCTGTGGGAGATGCTTCGTACAAGCTTTCCTGAACTGGTAGCGAATGAGACCGCGATGGTAGGGGATCAAGACAAAGATGTGCTCTTCGGACAGGAGATCGACTGCCAGACCGCGCGTATTTTCTCTTCTCAGCGTCCACGGATTATCACTCATACATTCGTTATCCGTTCTTTTGTGGAATTGGCCGATATCCTGCTCGTTCCCGCGGATCGTCTGCTTCCTCTCCACGAGGCGGTGGTATTTTCGGAGAAAGAACGCGCGCAGGGGCACACCGTCGTCACGACCAATGGTGCCTTCGATCTCTTTCATGCAGGGCATCAATTTCTTCTTGAAGAGGCGCGCAAGCAGGGTGATGTGCTCATTGTAGGGATCAATAGCGATGCCTCTGTACGGCGGCAAAAAGGAGAGGGGCGGCCGATTCAGTCGGCGGAGACTCGTATGCGTAATGTGGCACGCTTTGCAGATGCCGTCTTCATTTTTGACGAGGATGATCCGCGGTCGTGGTTGACACAAATCAAGCCGGATGTTCATGTGAATGCGGCAATCTACGGTGAACAGTGTGTGGAGCGATCGATCCTCGATCGTTTGGGGGCGAAGCTCGTTCTCGTTCCGATCCAACCGGAGCTTGGTTCCACTACGCAGCGTCTCTCCAATTCCTCGTCACCGTCCTCCTGATGTTCCGGGTACTGATTCTCGGCACGCTGACCACCCTTGCGCTTCCTTGGCTTCTGTTTGTGGCATGGATACGTTATCTGAAGCCGAACACGCAACGCAGGGTTTTTGTCATTCAGTCCGCAAAGATTGGGGATGTCGTCTGCATGACACCGCTCTTTCGTGCGCTTCACGAGCACGGGGATCACGTGACCGTTCTCTGCCTCAGGCGTACGAGCGATGTGTTAGTTGGCAATCCCTGCATCGATGCGATGATTCATATCGATGATCCGGCATTCCGGGGGTTCATCGGTTCTCTGCGTCTCTGGTGGCGATTCTTCTGGTCGCGTTTTGACGTAAGCATTGTTCTGTTTCCCGCATCGTCACTCAGTATGATGGGGCTGTGGGCGGCTTCGCCGGTTCGCATCTACACGCGAGGGAGAGTCATGAGTTTTTTGGAACGATGGTTTCGTTTGTTCTACACGCAGAAGGTTCGCTATAACCGACACACGCGCACATTCGATCACTACATGCACCTGGCAAATCTCATCGGTGTTCCGCCAGTGGCATATCGCCACGAGATATTTGTGAGTAGCGAAGAGCAGCAGTTCGCTTCTTCCTGGTTGCATGACCATGGTCTGCGGCCTGAGCGACGTTTTGCAGCCATTTCTCTGCGTGCGGGTAACGCGCTCAAGGAATGGCCGCTCGAGCGGTTTGTCGCGGTGGCACGGCACATCATCGACCGCCATTCCCTGTCCGTACTCTTTCTCGATATTGATCCGCATATTACGGAGCAGGCACTTTCTCTGCTTGCTGATCCTTCGCATGCTTTCGAAGCGCATGATCTTTCGTTGCGGCATCTTGCTGCCGTGATCAAGTGTGCATCACTCTTCGTCTCGGTTGATACAGGGCCGCTCTACATCGCTCATGCACTTGGTGTTCCGCTAGTAGATATTGTGGGGCCGGTGGATCCACTCGAACAACCACCTATGACAGGAGAACGCGTAAAGCTCGTTTTGCCGCCTCCTCCCTGTGAACCGAGTTCCTTTGTGGCCGATACGCTTCGTACGCCGTCGGCAGCGCAGCAGGCCGCACTGGAGGGCACCACCGTTATCATGGTGACAGAGGCCGTTGATGCACTTCTCAAAGCATCTTTCTGAATTGGATCGACCTGATACAGAAGAGATGAATAGTGCATGGGTTCGGGTACATATTCTTTTCTTTGTGAAGAAATAACAATAATATGCATTCATGACTCAAAAAACCTCCTTTACCACGTCTTTCGGCAGGGAAATCCCATTCATACCGGGATATATCGATGCACACCCATTGAATCCCTGGGAGGAGGAGTGGACGGAACAGCAATCCGAAGAGTTTCTTCGTACCCCAATGCCCTATTCAAGTTTTCGAAAAGACTTATTCGAGTATGCGTTCGCAATGGACTTTCTCAAATCCATCGGCATCAAAGGACCGTGGGGGAGCGCGCTTGATATCGGCGGTAGAGAAGCGGCTGTCGCGCGACTTCTTACAGGTGAGGGCAAAGCGGAGTATGTAGAAACGATCGACCTTAAGCCCTATCATCGGCGGCTCTCGACTTCGCTCTTTCGGAGACGAATGCGCGAAATATACTCGCCTAAAAAGTGGGGTATCCGTGTGCCCCGCCGTCTGGCTGGGATGGTGAATGAAAAGTACTATAATTGGGCTGAATCGCAGGTACTTGAGTTCGGCTTTATGCCTCATAAGGATTTCGGTTGGGATATCCGTATCCGCAAAGAGCCGGAGGTGGGCACATACACGTGTGGCGATATCAACACGCATGAGTTTTCTCGCAAATTCGACTTCATCTCTGGTCTTCTCTGCATCGATTATTTCGACCCCGATCATCTTTTCAAGCGCGTTTCTTCGTTGCTCAACCCCGGTGGTATTTTCATCTTTCTGATTGAGTATTGGGGATTCCCGGTTACCACTACAGATGTCATTGGACACTTTCCGTACGTGACGCAGCGACTGACGCGGGAGGATTTTATTCGATACACGCAGGAGAATTTTTCGGAAGAGCTTGCAAAACGACTGCTCAGCCGCCGTGATTACTATCATAAGGGAAAGCAAATGACACCGATGATGTATTCGCAAACCGCCGATGAACACGGTCTTTTCACTATTGGTGAAAGGCGCTGCATGACACTGGGCGATGTCTGTCGCCGCACGAACTTGCCGCCACGTATTCTCGATCAGTTCGAGAATTCCAAGCTTAGCGAGGTGCTGGAGGATATTCGACAATTTCGCAGCGATGTTCAGCTTACTGATCTCAACACGGGGTTCCTGATGATGGCGTTTGAAAAACGCGCCCCGCGTAAGCTCGATCTCCAGGAGCGCATTCGGCAGTTGCCGCGCCTCCGGTAGGCGAGCCTCCGTGATGTTCCGCTCTTCATTAAGAGAGAGAGAGAGAGGCCTGTCGGCCGAAGCCCCGCGCATGCCAGGCGAAGGCTGGAGGGTGAGGGGGGACGTGAGATTCCTATCGTTTCCATCGCAACTTGGTATCCATGTTCTGCGTGAAGTCCTCGAGTGCTTTCACAACTCATATTGTGATTTTTATCGCTCCGCCGCAAAACCGCCTGCGTAAGCTGGCGGTAGTTCATTTCAAAAAAAGGTGGTGAAGAGGGGCTGTGTGGTATCATGCCGCCATGACCCAGCATGACGATCGTTGGAAAATTTGGAATAACATGCCTTCCTATGGAGAGGTGCTCTACAAGCGTGCTACCGGGGAAGCACCCGAGATGGAGAGCAGCAAGGCGGCAGCACAGCGCCTGAAGGGAATTCTGAAACAGGGAGACACGGTTCTGGACGTCGGCTGCGGCGCGGGCCACTATCTGCGATCCCTGAGGAATGCCTTTTCTTTCCCATTTTCATATATGGGTATCGATGCGACGCAGCCGTATGTGGATCTGGCTGTTAAAGCGTATAAAGATGATCCGACCGCCAGTTTTTGCCAAGGAGATATCGAAGCGCTTCCGGTAAAAGATCAATCATTCTCCATTGTCCTCTGCATGAATGTTCTGCTTCATCTGCCTCGCATCCTTCCCGCCATGCGGGAATTATGGCGCGTGACGGGCGGGACCCTCCTCATCCGCACCTTGGTCGGAGAGAAGGGCTTCCGCATCAAGCAAGTCGGTGAGTGCGAGAAAGAAGTGCAGGGAATGGAAGATCCGCTCTTCGAAGTCGATGGCGAGCCGCTCCGATTCCACTATTTCAACATCTACCCGGAACGATACATGCGATGGATCTGCTCCACACTGCCCGGGGTCGTCTCCTGCAGCATTGAACAGGATCAGGATTTCGACCCCGAAGCACTCACTGCCGCCCACTGGCCGGATAAAACGAAGCCGAGAGACCTGACGCAGGTGTTCGGAGGCCAACAGGTCAACAATTCCATCCTGGAGCCCTGGGCATTTGTTCGTATAGATCGGGCATAGGTACCGTCGTCCGCCTTCGACTTCGTGATCTCTTCGTACATGCGAGTGATGCGCCTCTGAGACAGGTTACCTGATTGGGTTCCTGCCGTCGGTTTGCTATGCTGAATTGGTGGGTATTTTGGATGCCATCGGCCTGACACGAAAGATCACCCGCCCGCGACTGCAGGCGTTTCTTCGCCGCTACGCGAGCGAGGGGCGAGTGCTTGATGTTGGGTGCGGGGCTTCCGGCTACAAGAACCTCTTTCCCCAACTCACAACGTTGGATATTGCTCCACGCGAAGGGACGAAGGTAGATATTGTTGCCGATGCGCACGATCTCTCGCAGATTCCCGACGGCTCATTCGATGTCATTCTCTGCACGGAGGTGCTGGAGCACCTGCATACCCCAGCGAAAGCGATTGCCGAATTCCGGCGCGTGCTGAAGCCGGGCGGCCTGCTCCTCCTCTCCACGCGATTCATCTTTCCGCTCCACGACGTGCCGGGGGATTACTATCGCTACACCAAGTACGGATTGAAGCATCTGCTCAAGGAGTTTGAGATTGCGGAGCTGGTCGAAGAGGCCTCGACGGTCGAAACGCTTGCAGTTTTAGAGCAGCGCATCGGATTTCAGTGCAATACACTTGGGTTCCGTCCCTTCAAGATCTTCTGGTTCCTGCTTGCAGCGGTTACACGGTGGTGCGGGTGGCTCATCACGCGTGAGTATGGCGATATCCGCCATCAGGTAGTTGAGAAAAATATCCTCACATCCGGATATTACGTTGCAGCCCGCAAACATTCTTAAAGGGATCGATATTTGAACCCCTTTGCTCTCAGTTCCTCTGCAGGAAGGATTGATTTGAGATCGTAGACGAGACCATCTGGCTTAAGGGCTTTGGTGAGGGCTACGGGGTTCGTCATGTACTCGCGGTGCGGGACCAAGAGCACCACGGCGTCATAGGGTCCGGACTGCAGTGAGCCCTGTTTCCAGCCGTTCTTCGTCAGTACATCTTCCGTCACGAACGAGTCGTGCACCTCGACGGCGCAACCGAGTTTAACGAGATGCTTCACCACGTCGCCTGACTTGCTGTTGCGGGTATCGGGGATGTTCTCTTTGAATGTGAGGCCCAGTACCAGCACGCGTGGTTCTTTCGTCCCTTTTAATTTTTCCGTTACTTGCTCCGCTACATGGCGGCTCATGGAGTCGTTGAGGGCACGTCCGGCCGTAATGACCTGTGTTTCCATGCCCAATTGACGTGCTTTTTCTACGAGGTAGTACGGATCTACACCGATGCAGTGGCCGCCCACGAGGCCCGGTACGAACGGGAGGAAATTCCACTTGGTGGCGGCAGCCTCCAGTACATCCTTCGTCTCGATACCGACTTTATCGCAGAGGAGAGCCACTTCATTGATGAAGGCAATATTGAGGTCGCGCTGAGCATTCTCGATGGCCTTGGCCATTTCGGCCACTTTGATGTTCGCTGCACGGTGCACGCCCGCCTCAATGACTGATCCGTACAAGTTTGCGAGTGTCTCAAGTGTCTCAGCATCCTGTCCGGCAACGATCTTTTTGATCTTCTCGATCGTGTGCTCCTTGTCGCCGGGATTCACGCGCTCAGGGGAGTAACCAAGCTTGAAATCCACGCCGCATTTCAATTCTGACTCCTCTTCTAGGATGGGGCCGCAGATTTCCTCTGTCGTGCCCGGCCAGACCGTGGATTCGTAGACGACGATCGTCCCTTTCTTCAGGAGCTTGCCGACTGTATGGCTTGCATTTTTTACTGGATCAAGATTGGGGTTGTTCTGTTCGTCGACTGGAGTCGGAATGGCAAGAATAACCACCGAGGCTTCGCTGATGACTGCAGGATCGTCACTGTACTGAATGGTCACTTCCTTCAACTGCTCTTCAGTGAGCTCGCCCGTACGGTCTCGTCCCGCCTTAAGTTCCTCAATCCGCTCTTTATTCAGGTCATAGCCCAACACCTCGTATTCCTTCTTCGCGAAGATATAGGCAAGCGGAAGACCGACGTAGCCTAAGCCCACGATGCAGATGACGGGTTTTTCCATCGAGAGAAGTCTAGATGAATCATTGGCGGTTAGCGACCTACCCTGAGCGAAGTCGAAGGGTTTTTCGATGGATAATTTGGCCGTGTTTCGGCGTATATCTAGCGATCTCTTTGGAGGAATACGACCTATTGTTGTGTTTCCGGCATCTTATTTTTCTTTAGGCCTTTCGTGCCGAAATTACAGAAGATTGGTCAAATCTTTTCCGTTAGGTGTCGGTCCCTTCCTTACATATTTTCTGGTGTTTTCGCAATGTTCATGGGAGTGTCAGGATGGAATAATACACTGTCGCATGCAGTTAAATTCTTTCGAGTTCATTTGCGTTTTTCTTCCAGCGACTATCGTCGTATTTATTTTTTTGTCCAGAACTTGGGGGTCATCTTCCGCGATTCTTTGGCTTATTGCGGCATCGCTTCTTTTTTATGCCTGGTGGAACCCGATCTTCACGCTGTTCTTGATGGCAGCGATTGTCAGCAACTATTTCATTAGCCGAGCCATCATTCATTTTCAGAAACAAAAAAAGTTTTTGCTGACTATCGGCATCATTTTCAATCTTTCGATTCTTATCTATTTCAAGTACACAAATTTCTTTCTCCAGACTCTGCAAGAGATTGGCTGGAGTCACGGTGTTTTCTCGCCGATTATTCTGCCCTTGGGCATTTCATTCATCACCTTTCAGATGATTGCCTATCTGGTGGATGTCTATCGATCGAAAGAAGCCGGTTTTGGCTTTGTACAGTACTGTTTCTTTATTACGTTCTTTCCTAAACTGATTGCTGGACCTATCACGCGTTCATCAGAAATTGCCCCGCAGATCTCGAACAATCGGGCATTTCGATTCCGCGAAAGCAATTTAGCAGTTGGATTGACGATTTTTGTACTCGGCCTCTGGAAGAAAGTTGTATTTGCGGACACCTTGGCCGTCTATGCCTCTTCGATTTTCGGGGCGGCAGATGTAGGGATATCCATGAACTTTTTTGAATCCTGGCTGGGAGTGGTTGCCTATGCGTTGCAATTATATTTCGATTTTTCTGGATACGCGGATATGGCTATTGGTATTGCACGCATCTTCAGTATCCAGCTGCCCATCAATTTTCTTTCTCCATACAAATCAAAGAGTATCGTCGAGTTCTGGCGGACATGGCATATCACCCTGTCCAATTTTCTATGCGACTATCTCTACATTCCCCTCGGAGGAAATCGTAAAGGGACATTACGGAAATACGGCAATCTTCTCTGCACGATGCTGATCGGTGGGCTATGGCACGGTGCTGGTTGGACATTTGTTTTCTGGGGAGGTCTGCATGGCATATTCTTGATCGTCAATCATTGGTGGAGGACATTTCATTTTTCCTGTTCTACCCGGATTGGCAGGAATCTTGCGTCGTTCTCTTCTTGGCTGCTTACGTTCATCTGCACGTTAGTTGCCTGGGTATTTTTCCGGGCAGAGACGTTCGGAGGTGCATGGAATTTGCTAAAGGGAATGGCAGGTTTCCGTGGTATCGCGCTGCCGCAATCTTTACTCGCGCATTTCTCCATTCCCCTAAAGCAACTCATGCTTACCTTTGGTTTTCGGTTCAATCTGGTGGAGACCATGGTACTGCGTCCTGATATGTTTTCCCGTGGGGTGCTCTGGATATGCATACTTTTCGTTGTGGTCATGTTTGCTCCCAACACGCAGGAATTTATGGGATCGTTTCTTCCGATTATCAATCCGGAGAAACACCCTGTTCCACAGCGCACGCCGCTTTGCCGATGGTCCCCGACTACCCGTTATGCTTTTGGCATCGCTGTACTCAGCTTCATATCTTTTGCATCGCTTATGATCTTGCAGAAGACAGAATTCCTTTATTTCCAATTTTAGACAATGTTTCGGTCCTATCTTCTAAAGATTCTTTTCTTTCTTATCCCGGGTGTTGGTTTTCTTCTGTTGAATTATCTTTTTCTTCGAAATACGGGGGAATTACTTTCACTCTCACAGCTTGTGGAACAGCAGCAGAATAATTCAAATTTATGCGTTTATGGTACCGCTGTGCACGATGATACGTTCTATTACAAAATTGAAGAGTATGCTTATCGAAAGCCGGATGTAGTTGTATTGGGATCTTCTCGTGTCATGCAACTTCAAGAGAGTCTCTTCAATAGTTCTTTCTTCAACTTCGGTGGATCGATGTCTTCCATCAATCAAGGAGAGCATCTCCTTCAACTCATGATGACACGCCACAAACCCAAATTGGTTTTGCTTGGGATTGATTTTTGGTGGTTCAACAGCCAATTTACGTCAGTTAAATATAAAGATCATCCTTTGCCCCTCAAGCCGCGCTTTCAGATCGAATACCTCTTTGAGCCTGTTTCTTTTCTGTTCCAAGGAAAAATTTCGATCAGCCAATACCTCAAAATTTTGTTACATTCTCCAGTTTCTTCTACAGAAGATCAGTGCTCCATTGGTGTTAGTGCGCGGTTTACGGGCGTTGGGTATGGTCCCGATGGTTCCTACTATTACGGGGATATGTTGAGCGGCAAATCGCCGGAAGACACAGATGTGGAATTTTCCGATACCATCAATCGTATTAGGACAGGATCGAACCGATTCGAGTACGGGGAGCATATTGATCCGACACATTGGACTCATTTTCTGAATTTTGTGCACGACATAGAGGAACAAGGGATTCTGGTTGTGCTCTTCTTCCCGCCCCTTGCGCCTACCACTTATCGTGAAATGGATCATTACCGTGACCGTTACGGATATTTTACAGAGTTGAGACAATTTCTTCGGCAGGCCGATCTGACCTTCTATGATTTTGAAGATCCCTCAACCATTTCTTCAACCGATTGCGAGTTTGTTGATGGTTTTCATGGCGGAGTAGTGGCAAATGCACGCCTGCTTCTGACAATAGCCCAGAAAGATCCACGAGTTCAACCATTCCTAAATACACATGTCCTGCAGCAGATTATTTCACAGAATCAAGGAAGAGCCTCGATAGCGGATCCTCGCGCTACAGTTAACCGCGAAGTGGATTTTCTTGGCATTGGATGTAAAAAATGAACATCTCTTTAATTGATTTTGCCTCAGAGCCGAAGACAGATGCATCGGAATTCAGATTTATCGATATTGACGAGCTTGTGGGGGAGGATCTACCTGCTTTTCACCCTCGATCGAGAGAAATCGGCATGATAGTGTAGGGGGGATGCGCCGCTTTCAGCACTGGATCTTCGGCACCGCCCGCTCTACCCACATACAGTTTTTCCGTTACTTCTGGGTGGGGGGTATTGCGACGGCGGTGGATTTCACGGTATTTATCTTCTGCGTGCGAGTGCTGGGTATGCACTACCTCCTTGCGCAGTTTTTCGCCTACTGCACGGGCTTTGTCACCAATTATATCCTCAGTATTCTCTGGGTCTTCCAGAAGACGAATCAGATGGTGCGCGAGATCACCGTGGTCTTTGTCATCACTATGTTCGGGCTGCTGTGGACCGAACTACTGCTCTACTTCTTTGTCGATACGTTCTTCTTCGGGGAGGTGAAAGCGAAGGTCGTTGCCACTATTATCGTGCTCTTCTGGAACTTCGGTGCCCGTCGCCTGATTGTGTACAAGAGTCCACTCAAAGCCTAGGTTCTGGGGTGACGATTGAGTAGAGTACAAACATGCCCAAGATCGCCATCATCGCCGGCGCGGGTCCTGCGGGTCTCACAGCCGCGTATGAGTTGCTCAAGCGAACGGATATTCACCCGATTGTGTGTGAAGCAACTGATGAGATCGGTGGCATTGCACAAACGTACAACTACAAAGGGAATCGCATTGATCTCGGAGGGCATCGGTTCTTCTCGAAAAGCAATCGCATTATGCAGTGGTGGTTCAACATCCTACCGTTGCAAGGCAAGCCCTCGGCGGATACCGAGGAGAAAGGACACGAGATCGATTATGTTGCAGAGGCGATCGTAGAGTATTTGTGTCCTGCGTGTGCGGGTGAGGGGGCAGACGGCGTTCAGCGCAGATTCCCCGCACCCGATCCGGAGAAGGAAGATCAGGTGATGCTTCAGCGTCCTCGCTTAAGTCGCATCTACCACCGCAGGCATTTCTTCCCGTATCCCATCTCCATTACGCTCGGTGTCGCGTTGCGTCTCGGTATCGTCAATACCCTGCTCATTGGCTTGAGTTACCTCAAGGCTCGCATGTTTCGACTTAAAGACGAAACGTATCTCGATGCCTTCTTCATCAACCGATTCGGACAACGTCTCTACGAAACATTCTTCCGTGACTACACCGAGAAAGTGTGGGGGATTCCGTGCAGCGATATTCGTGCAGACTGGGGTGCGCAGCGCGTGCGGGGACTTTCACTCAGGCGTGCGGTGGTTCATGCTGTTAAAGATCTTTTGAGTTCCGACTTCAAAAAATCACAACAGGAGCGCGAAACAACACTTATCACGCGTTTCTTCTACCCCAAGTACGGCCCCGGGCACCTGTGGGAGACCGTAGTAGAGCAGATTCGACAGTGTGGCGGTGAAGTGAGGATGCAGACGCGTGTTGCCGGTGTACACGTTGAGAATGGGCGTGTGATATCTGTAACGCTGGAAGATGCACCAACTGGGAAACAGCAAATCGTGCCGTGCGATTTCTTCTTCTCATCCATGCCGGTGAAACATCTGATCGGCATGATGTCACCGCATCCTCCGGCAAGTGTTGTTGAGGTAGCGGAAGGGCTTCCGTATCGCGATTTCATTACGATTGGCCTTCTGCTCAAGAAACTCCATGTGCAGGATGGCAAGAACATTGATCCATCTGTGCCGGATAATTGGATTTACATTCAGGAGGGTGGAGTGAGAGTCGGGCGTGTACAGATTTTCAATAACTGGAGTCCGTATCTGGTGGCAGATCGTAAGAACACGATGTGGATCGGCCTCGAGTACTTCGTAAATGAGGGTGGGGATCTATGGGTTAAGCCTGATCAGGAGCTCATCGATTTCGGCATCGCCGAAATGGAGCAGATTCACTTCCTCAAGCGTGAGGATGTACTCGATGCGTGCGTTCTTCGCATGCCTAAGGCGTATCCGGCGTACTTTGGCAGTTACGATCAACTTCACGTAGTGCGCGACTACGTACAGGCGATCCCCAACCTCTACCTGATTGGTCGCAACGGCATGCACCGTTACAACAACCAGGATCACAGCATGCTCACGTCGATGACGGCTGTGGATAATATCGTCGCCGGTCGCACAGATTCATCGAACGTCTGGGAGGTGAATCTGGAGATGGTGTATCACGAAACAAAAAAAGCTTCCGAGCACGCTGGCCGAGATTTTCCTGACCATTCATAGTAATAATACTAAAGCATTTTATTACTTATATGTCAAATTACTTCCCCTGCTTTCCATACCATTCCACTGACTTCTTCACGCCTTCGACGAAGGGGATTTTGGGATCGAACCCCAATACTTTCTTTGCCTTCGAAATATCTGCCGTGTAGTTCGTCACCTCACCGGTTCGTGAAGATTCTGTCGTGATAGTCGAGGAGCTTTTTACGAGTGTCTTGATGAGTTCTGCGAGCTCCACGATCGAATGTGCCTCGCCGAAGGCGAAGTTAAACGACTGACCGTTGGCCTTGGCGAAATCTTTAAGGATGAGAAGTAGGCCGTCCACCGCATCGTCGATGTAGGTGAAATCCAGCTTCTTCTCCTTGCCGAAAATCACGAGAGGTTCGTTCTTCTTTGTCTGGCGGATGAAGAGCGGAACCACACGCTGTGAATCATCGTACATTCCGTAGACATTTGAGAAGCGTACGATGGATGTTTCCATTTTGTAGCAGCGTCGGTAGGATTCCACGAGAGCTTCGCCGGCAATCTTGCTGGCTGTGTACGGACTCTCGCAATTCTCGACGCGCACCATGTCTTCGCTGTACTTGTCTGCACCGCTGTTACCGTACGTTTCGCGTGAAGAGGCGAAGACGAAACGCTTCACGCCATTCTTCCTCGCCCATTCGAGTGTATTGAACGTGGTCAGCATGTTATCACGTGCCCGATCGGGATTCTCCACCAATTCGTAGACGCGGGCATTGGCGGCAAGGTGGATAACGCAGTCGATATCTGTCGGGAGCTTTGCCATTTCTTCCTCATGCCTTAGATCGATGCGGGTGGTGATTTTTTCGACTGCTGGTTGCCATTTGTTCGGTTCCCAATCTGCGCCAACAATATCCTCTTTCTCTGCCAAAAGCCTCTCACAGAGACGCGTTCCGATGGTGCCCGATGATCCTGTGACAAGAATTTTCATCACCGAGATAGTAGCGTTTTTCGGCTTCCTTCCATAGTCTATTCGGCGATGTTGTCTCTCGTCATTCCGACGTATAACGAAGCAGAAAGCTTGCCGGTTCTGTTGCCGCGCCTTCAGGAGGCGCTCACGGGCATTCCGCACGAAATTATCATTGTCGATGATGACTCGCCCGATGGAACATGGCGTAAAGCGGAAGAACTCCAGACATCGTTCCCGGCACTACGCGTCATTCGACGTCATGGGGAGCGAGGGCTTTCTTCTGCTGTCGTTGCCGGATTTAAGACGGCGCGTGGTGAGATTCTCGCGGTGATGGATGCCGATGGGCAGCATGATGCTTCTCTTCTCAAGAAGCTGGTAGAAACGGTGCAGGTTCGTCGTGGTGTAGCTATTGCCTCACGGTATATTCGCGGTGGCAGCACGGGACAGTGGAATCGTCGGCGTACGCTCTTCAGCCGTTTTGGAACGAGACTGACAACGCTTCTATGCCGTCTTTCCGTACACGACCCGATGAGCGGGTTTTTCGCCATCGATCGTTCGCTCTTCGAGCGGGTTGCCCCTCGTTTTTGTCCACGAGGATTCAAAATTCTCTTCGATCTACTCATGCGACTGCCACGTGGCACACCAGTGACGGAGGTTCCCTACACGTTTGCGCCGCGTTCTGTGGGCGTGAGCAAGCTCTCACTCAAGGTGCAGTGGGATTTTGGCTGCTCCCTGCTCACGATTTTCTTCGAACGTTGGGCACGTATGGCATGGGTGCTCTTCCTTTTCCTGTTCATTGGCTTGGGGGCCTTTCTTTCTGTTCGTGCCTGGGATTTACGGCTCCTTGTGCTTGATGCCGGAGTGCGCGAACGCACGAAAATGGCATTTCAATCGCTCTCTGATACCGAAGGGTGGCTCATTTCTGATCTCTCGCTCAGGCGTGTCGATGCCACGCGCATTGAATTGCTCCATTCCCCACACGGACGCCTGGGTGCTGAG
>CAYOLJ010000007.1:0-24889 GCA_964404805.1 uncultured Candidatus Peribacteria bacterium | reverse complement strand
TCCTCGGGGGGGAGGTCCGTGGATTCAGACGATGTTTGCTGCACAGTGGAGGCGGGGAACGGTTCGACGAATATCGCATCGGCTGCACCGAACGAGAGGAGCGCCACGAGGAGGCCGCCAGAGAGAATGAGGTGACTGCGTTGCATAGCTTTGCGAGAATTGTACCTTATTTCCGCCACGTAAAACTGCTACTCTTGAAGTCCTCATGGCACTGTCTCATCATGTGCGGCCCACTCCCGCTACCACGGCGACGAAGACCGCCCGTGAGGGCGAGGCTTTTGAGCAGACGCTCCGTCCCAAGACGATTGCCGAGTACGTAGGACAAAGCGATGTCAAAGGACACGTGCTCATCTACATCGCGGCGGCAAAGACACGAGCAGAACCACTGGGGCACACTCTCCTCCATGGGCCTCCGGGTTTAGGTAAGACCACACTCGCTCACATCGTGGCGCACGAGATGTCATCGCAAATTCGCATCACGAGCGGACCGGCCATCGAGAAGCCGGGTGATTTGGCCTCCATGCTCACGAACCTACAGGAAGGGGACGTGCTCTTCATCGACGAGATCCACCGTCTGCGGCCTGTTATCGAAGAGGTGCTCTACAGCGCCATGGAGGATTACTGTCTTGACCTCGTGATTGGCAAGGGCCCCTCGGCGCGATCAATGCGTCTCACCTTAAAGCCCTTCACCCTCGTCGGAGCGACGACCAAGGCGGGCTCGATGAGCGCGCCTCTCCGTGATCGTTTCATCCACAATTTCAAACTCTCCTTCTATACACCTGCCGAGATGGAGCAGATCGTCATTCGTACGGCGCGCATTCTCTCCATTGCTTTGGAAGATGGAGCCGCTGATCTCATTGGCTGCTCCAGTCGTGCTACGCCCCGCATTGCCAACCGTCTCGTGCGTGCCATTCGCGATTTTGCGCAGGTGAAGGGTGAAAAGAACATCTCGCTCGAGCGTGTGCGTTCAACGCTGGAGGAGCTGGGTATCGATGATTGGGGCTTGGATCGTACGGACCGTGCCATTCTGCAGGCGATCATCGAGAAGTTCGGGGGTGGTCCAGTCGGTCTCTCGACCCTCGCGGCGGCGACGGCAGAAGAAGAAGAGACGCTGGAAGATGTGTACGAGCCGTACCTGCTCCAGCAAGGCTACTTGCAGCGCACACCTAAGGGCCGTGTGGCCACGCCGCATGCGTACAGCCTGCTGGGGGCCAGCATGCCGGAGGGAATGCAGAAAAGCTTGCTGTAATGGTAGGGCGTTACGAGGCACGCATGGTGTTACCATGGGGCCTATGAATAAGAAGAACATCTCCGTGTGGGTCCTCTACGACTTCGCCAATTCGATTTTCGTGATCGTTTTTTTCTTATATTTCTCGCAGTGGCTTGTCGTGGAGAAAGGTGTACCAGATTTTTGGTACAACATGATCTTCATGGCAGGGTCCGTGTTGCTGCTCATCACTGTTCCGGTTGTTGGGAGCATCGCAGATAAAACGGGTAGCCAGCGATCCTTCTTGAATGTGGTCACGCTCCTGACAATTGCGTGTGCGCTCGGCGTCACATTCACCGCACTGTTCTTTCCGCAAAAAGTCGTGCTGGCAGTGCTCTTTTTTCTTGTCACGCACTACTTCTATCAATTCTCCTTCGTTTTCTACAATGCGCTCCTCCACGATATTGCGCCGCGTGAGAAGTGGGGCAGGATTTCGGGAATTGGCCAGGCGGGGAATTGGTTGGGGCAGATCGTCGGCCTTCTCATCGCGCTACCGTTCGCGAGTGGTGCCGTCTATCTTTTCGGCGCAGCCGGGCGTGCGCAGACATTCTTTCCTTCTGTCATTCTCTTCGCTGTCCTGGCTCTGCCCATGATTTTACTGTTCAAGCTACCACGCAAAGTTCAGAAAATCCCATGGACGTTTATGGGGGAATACAGGGGCCAGTGGCGCCAATGGAAAGAGCTTGTGAAAAATCCCAACATGCGGCTGTTCCTGCTCTCGTATTTCTTTTTCAATGACGCAGTAATTACTGCGGCAAATAATTTCCCCATTTACATTGAGAATGTATTTGTGGTTTCTGACAGCACAAAGTCAATGATTTTGATGGGCGTACTCGTCACATCTGTTTTCGGCGCTCTCTGCGCGGGTTGGGTGGCGGATACCATTGGCCTTAAGAAGACGCTCATGATCATCCTTACAGGCTTTCTGGGGATATTCCTGGCCCTCGGCATTGTGCAGAATTTTGTCTTCTTCGTCGTCTGTACGACAGTGATGGGTTTTCTGTACGGTTCCGTCTGGACGGTTACTCGTGCTGCCATGACAACACTGACTCCGAAGGAGAAGTTGAATTTCGGATTCGGCTTTTACACCCTTGCCGAGCGCGTTTCGACGTTTGTCGGCCCATTGACGTGGGGACTTATCACCTCGCTTCTTATCGGTCTCGGGCCTCTGCGCTATCGCCTTGCGGCGGTTTCTATGACTGTTTTCATTCTCATTGGATTGTTTTTTGTAAGCAAGATTGTCATAGAAGAACCCTCATGATGCCAGAATGTTTTTCACTTCCTGACGTATCCGCTCTTCAAATTTTGTTCGTGAGAATTTCTCCGCCTGTGCGCGGCATGCGGAGGGATCGAAAGATTCTTTTTTAAAATCCCTCAGCACGTTTGCCAGTGATGCGGCGGTGAGTTCAGAGAAGAATGCTCCTGTCTTTCCTTCGACGATGGTTTCGAGCGCACCACCCTTCTGCAGTGCGACGACCGGTGTGCCGCAGGCCATCGATTCCACGGGCACCAGACCGAAGTCCTCCTCACCTGGAAAGATCGTGGCCGTGGCCGCAGCGTAAAGTGACTTCAGTTCATCGTCTGTCACGTAGCCCAGCAATTCCACGCTCGGCCCGGCGAGCGATTTCAGTCGCTGTTCATCGGGTCCGGTTCCGGCTACTTTAAGGGGGAGCTTGAGCTGATTACACGCCTCGATCGCGACATCGATCCGTTTGTAGGGAACGAGTGTCGAGGCGATGAAGAAATATGGAGCGGAGCGTGAAGGTGCGGGAAGCACATCGAACCAGAAGTCATCGATTGGCGGATAGATCACGTCGGATTGCCGCCTCCAATAGAGCTCTATTCTTCGCTGTACTTCCTTCGACGCGGCGATGAGGGTATCGGGGCGATCGGCGGCCTCGCTATCCCAGATGCGCAGCTTATGGAATGTGCGTTCCAGATATTTCCTTCTCAGTTTTCCCAGTACTCCTCTTCCTGCACGGTCCAGTACATCATGCGTACGGTCCCACAGGTAGCGGGCAGGGGAGTGTACGTAACAGAGGTGACGAGGTTTGCCATTAGTGATGATGCCGTGCGCAAAAGCGGATGACGTGGAGATCACGAGGTCGAATTCCGAGAAATCCCAGGCCTCGACGGCGGCAGGGAATTTCTTCAGAAAGAGGTGGTGATTGAAGCGATAGGGCGTAGGAAGAAGGGCGTAGGGTGTAGGGAACAGCTGATTTTGGAGCTCACTTGTCCGGATTCGTTCCTTCGGAAACCAGTCGCCGAGTTTTTTCTCGTCGTAGAGGAGCGTGTAAATGGGAGCCTCGGGGAACATCGTGCCAAGAATACGCAGCACCTTCTCGGCGCCGCCTTTCATGGTCAGAAGCTCATGAACTAGGGCAACTTTCATCGCGGTGATTCTACATGCGTACCCATGGCTTGCCATGAGGAGTGAAGCGACGAATGCCCCTCGGCTTCGCTCGGGACACTCTGATTCTCGGAGTTGGTCGAAGCCCTGCGTATGCGGGGCGGAGACCACGAGTGAAGCATCACCGGTGCTGAATCGAGTGGTGGGTCAGGTGGGATTCGAACCCACGGCCAATGCCTTAAAAGGGCACTGCTCTACCACTGAGCTACTGACCCAACGGGGGCGGCAGCATTGTAGGGCTTTTCGCGTTGCATTTCACGTTGAGAGTATCTCTTTTATTCTTCCAGTTCTTCTCGAGTTGCCATTTGCTAGCCGTTCGCCTCTGTCTTAAGAGCTCTGGTATTCCCAGAGAAACCGTGTGACTCTCTGATCATCGTCGCAAAATGCTGGACGGCGAGACTACTGTCGACACCTCATAGGCACGAGAGAGTCGTCGGGCAGAGCCCAACATGCAGTTTTCACGGGCTACGAATGAGGATGACGAATTTGGAAAAATCATGTCTACCATCACATTGTGTGAGAGGATTTTGCTAGAGTGAAAGGTAATCTTACTTCCTTTCCTCCTCCCTCCCTATGTTCGGCAAATCTTTCCTCGGGATGATCGCTGGCGTCCTCACGGTTGTCGGTGCTCTTAACTGGGGACTCATCGGTGTCGGTGTGTTCCTTAACCGGGATCTCAACGTGGTCCGCATGCTTGTCGGAACAGTGCCGGCTGCAGAAGCGGTCGTGTACATCCTTGTGGGCTTGAGCGCCGTGTTTGTGCTCATCGAGTCCATGAAGCGATAAGTCATGAAAGAGAAACCTACGGTTTCCCTCTCATGAGCTCTCCTTTCCCTTATTGGTATCGCTCCAGACGCGGGTCCCGCCTTCGGCACCCGCGTCTTCGCGACGGATTATTTCACTATTCATCAGAATCTTCGTTGTTCATTCTTTGTTTCTCTCGGTATTCGTTGGAGCTAGAGTTATCGTGTGATCGACACACACTGTCACCTGGCCGATAAGCAATTTACGCGCGACTGCGCTGCGGTCATTGCCCGTGCGCAGAAGCAGGGGGTGCAGCGGATGATCACCATTGCCGGCTCGATACTAGAGAGTAGTTCTTGCCTTCAGATAGCGCAGGAATATGAGGGTGTGTTCTGTACTGTCGGTGTGCATCCGCACCATGCGAAAGACTGGAAATCATCCGATGTCGATACCCTACGTTCACTCGTGTCATCTTCCCCGAAGGTGCGCGCCATCGGCGAGATCGGTCTCGACTACCATTACAACTTCTCACCGCGCGAGGCACAGCGCCCTGTCTTTCGTGCGCAGCTTGCCCTTGCTACTGATCTCAAGCTTCCGGTTGTTGTGCACTGTCGTGAGGCGATCGGCGATGTGCGTGCCGAGCTAAAGGGCAAATATCTGACCAAGGTGGTGCTGCACTGCTGCACCGAAGTGTGGGAAGACATCGAAGAACTCGTGGCGCAGGGGATGAATGTCTCCTTCACTGGTATCGCCACGTATCCGCAGTCCGAGGAAATCCGGCGCGTGATACAGGAGTGTTCGATGGAGCAACTGATGGTCGAGACGGATGCACCGTATCTGGCGCCAGTGCCGTATCGCGGCAAACGCAATGAACCCGCTTACGTGCTCGAAGTGGCACGGCTCATTGCTAAATTGAAGGGGGTCTCTTTTGAGGATGTGGATCGCCAGACTACGCAGAATGCGATGGCGTTCTTCGGTTTGCCTTCGTAAGAATAGTGGTGCAAAGCTTCACTATTTGATTGAGTTCCTAACCTTATATTCGGAAAAGGTGGGTCCTGACCAGTAAATTGCCCACTCTAGATGTTCTTGAATATCGATTTCTTCGCTGTTCCCTCGTTGCTCTTCCCAAAACTCTTTTGCAGCATTTGGAGCAAATGCCGAAGAAGGTCTGCTATCGATTTGCCAAAATTTTGGTGGCATATTGAGCAGGACTATTGCACTACAGAAAATGAAAAAACCTTTGAAGATCGTATTTATTATTGATGATGATTGCATGACCATGCTCAGTAAGAATGCGGCAATCAATGGAATAAACAATGCATATCGAAGTTCGAGCATGTGGGGAATACAGCTGACGATGAGAATGGAACCGATAAATATACTCAGAATGCTCCGTGGAAGTCTTCGAGATATGAAGGCATGTACTAAGAGGATCATCATGCCGATCACTGTAAGAAAGAACCACCCTCCCATTCTTCTGTGATTGTCGTCAATCTTGGCATATTGGTCATAAGACCATTGATAAGGCGTATTTGAATAGAGTCGGTTGATTTCGAATGCAGAAGCGAAGAATTGTACTGGTGGTAATTGTCGATGAAGAAATGGGGGAACGTTTGTAAGACTTCCTCCTTTACTTAGATAGGGCATAGAGATGAAATTTGCGACAAGTGGAGTTCGAACAGGGTACGTCGGATTTCCATGGGTCAGAATGTTTTTCAAAGGGAAAAACGTCAGTATCGCTACAATGAACAGCACAAAAAACACCCGATGCAATGATCTCTCTCGCAAGAGCATGTGGCATATCGCGATGCCGCCAAAGAGAAAGCACAACGGCCATGCTTGCATTCTTGTTCCCATTGCCAGGAACAGGCCCGTGATGAACACGGCATATGCCAGCCAGCCTTTCCCACCGAGGATTCCGTACATTCCGATAAATGTCAGAAGCAAGAGTTCCGCAGTAAACAGATCGATGTACCCGGTCGTGGCATGAATGACCACGAGTGGTACTGCAAGACAAACGGTCAGGAACCATCGAATGCTGAATTGATTCTTGAAGAGCATCTTCGCTGCAACGATACAGGCAATTACGCCTATAATGTTTATGAGATTTGCAGAGCTCATTTTTCCTGAAATAAGGACAAGGAAACCTTGAAAATACTCGCCGAACAACGGAAGTGAGCCGTACAAATTTTGTATTTTTGTGGATGGCGCAAATGTCGTGAGGTTCCAAGACTGTAGTGCCAATGGTAAATGATACATTAAAAAATCGAATGCTCGGCTAAACTGCAAAGTAGATTTTAGTGTAAGAAAGGCGCAAATGCTCACAAGCATGAGCCAATGAAAGAGAACAAGCGTTCGTGATAGTGCATTAGGCAGCATACTTCGATTTATGAAGGTAGAGTTTTATTGTAAGCATGAGATTGAGCCATCCGTCTCTCCATGTATGAAGATATGATCTGTGCTTCTTCCTTCCGTCACAATGATACTTTATGGGAATTTCTGTTATGCGCATCTTTAACAGACTGGCTTTTATAATCATTTCGCTATCATAAGTCATGTCGGTGGAATTCAGATGCAATTTCATTATTGCTTCTTTGCGGATTGCACGTAGCCCGCAATGAAAATCGCGAGCGGATGTTCGGAATAGCATTCTCCCGAGAAAACTGAGAATGGGGTTGCCAATATATTGGTGAGGCCATGGCATTGCTTTGGGTTCAATACCGCCTGCGAACCTGTTTCCGATTACCATGTCGTATCCCTCGGATAGTTTCTTAATGAATAAGGGCAACGTCGAAAGATCGTAACTTCTATCAGAATCACTCATGACAATGAAATTGTATTTTGCTGCACGGATTCCTGCTGCAACAGCACTACCATATCCACGTTTCTTTTCCACCACTAACCGAGCTCCTTCTTGTTGAGCGATAATTTGAGAATTGTCAGTACTTCCATTGTCTGCAACGATGATTTCTCCGTGAATGCCAGATCGTTTCAGTACTTCTTTTGTATCCAGAATGAATTGTCGCAACGTTTCGTCCTCGTTGAGACATGGCATGACAACGGATACTTGAAGTTGCTGTTTGTTCATCTTAATTGTTATTTTAACACAAAATAACCTATTTATCCAATAGAGTTGCAGAGAGCAGTTTTCACGCAATTGTCGCGACTTTCTCGCCAGTTCTCCCTGTAGACAAGGCAGTCGTGACTGTTGTTTGAAGTTCGAAATTATTCATTGCCAATTCTTTGAGAATGGGCAGGACACGAAGGATCTCTGAGCGCATGTTCTCTCTTTGCGGCAGGAGTTGTGATAACGCCCTCACAAAATTCCCATCAGACATGCTCTCCTGAATATCAAGAAGGAGCATTGGCATGTGCAAATAGTCAATGAAGAGTCCGTCAAACTTGTTTTGGTAGGTCAGGCATGCAGCGGGAACGCCAAGAGACAGTAAGCCAATGGCAAGATGCATTCTTCCAACGATGGCGAAATCGAGTTGCTCGAGTACTCCGAACAAATCAGGCAAGTCACAGGGAAGATCAATCATGGTACATCGTTTCTGTTCTTCTTCAGAAATATGTGAAAGCAGCGATCGTAAGACGCGTGTTTCATCCGTCAAATAGTCCTTGTGGAATTTGGAGTGGGGGATCAGTACGAAACTCACATTGGGCATTTTTCGGATGGTTTCTGTAAATAATTCAATGAGTGGCATTTTCCTACTGTCCTTGTTGTCGGCAATGTTGATGCCGACAATGGTCTGTCCTCGTTCCTTCTCTGATCGGATCCAATCTAAGTGTTGCTGCAAAGAGTTGTGTGCG
Source organism: uncultured Candidatus Peribacteria bacterium (assembly GCA_964404805.1). Classification (GTDB taxonomy): domain Bacteria; phylum Patescibacteriota; class Gracilibacteria; order Peribacterales; family Peribacteraceae; genus Peribacter. The sequence continues at coordinate 16,655 of CAYOLJ010000007.1, read as the reverse complement.
TGGGGTTCTGGGCTGTAGAGGAAGGCAATATCTGCACTGAGAAGAATGGGGCGCTTGAGCCATTTCTGCATGCGAGCGCGTGATAGGGGTTCCCGTGCAACGATCTGTACGCTTGAGGGCAGATTGCGAAGAGCGAAGACAGCCAATCGGGATGGATGCTTATTGAAGCTACAATTGATGATACTCACACGGGTACCAAGCAGCGCTGCGATGTATGCAAGAGCAATCTTGTGAAGGGCAGACAGTAATCCATAGTGCCCACCCATAACATCCATCCCCAAAATGATTAATTTTTTGGATTGAGCCAGCGCTTGGATAACGTGTGGAATGTTCCAAGCAAGATGTAGGAGATTCCTCACGATGAACCATACCTTTTTCAAGCCCTTAACATGGAAGTATGCCATGCAGTCGATATTGCCGAATTGAGGGCTGCTTTTGGCATCAGGTACTAGGGATTTCCATGAATCCGTCTCATAATCCAACATGATTATGGGTTTTTCGAGTATCTGAGCAGTGACGAGAACGACCTTAATATCTCCAAGATTTCCGGGTAGGCTCGGAGGCAAGATGCTCACAAATTTCCTATTTGTTTTTGATTTTTGCATCTGGTCATTATATCAAATATTCAGGTTTTTGCCTTGTGAACGTATTTGCTTGTAAGCACAATTTATTGTATAATGTATGTAAACATACTCCATGTGAAGATAAACCCTCGCCCGTTCTTCGGCATCATTCGTCGGGTTTTGTCCTGGTACTACGCTTTTCGATGGAAGGTTCGATATCTTGCGAGGACGCTTGGCATCGAGCATCGTGAGAGCCAGGCCAACGCAGCATGGAGGTACGATCAGGAGCGTTTTCTCCGTTTCTCGGAAACACAGCACGATGCCCAGTGGCCATTTGCTCTGGCGAACCCTGACGAAGTTTCGCAGGAGCATTTTCGTGTCATCCTCATGAAGAGCTGCCATGTCATTGAAAAAGGGATGGCATTGCGAGAGCCACGGCAGAGATTTGGCCAGAAAAGCGGAATTATCGCACGGTGTATTCAGGACTGCGAAGCGTACGTACGACGCTTCGGATACGACTGGAACACGCGGATGGCTTTTGATGTTATTCAGGAGTACCGAGACAGGTTCGGGCAGGGTTACCCTCCCGTTGAAGCATTCCTTGAGCGGTACCGTACTCAACTTGTCGATGGTGCTTCGACAGGCGGCACCCAGTCGCTCACGTCTAATGAGCTCTTTGCATCATTCTCCATCACACCCGATACGTTCTTTTTGTCGCGTCACAGCATTCGTGATTTCAGTGATGCACCTGTACCCAAAGAAATAATTCTCACTGCTGCGGAGTACTCACTCAGAGGAACACCGTCACCCTGCAACCGCCAGCCCACACGATTGCATGTGGTTTCTTCCGTGGGGGAAAAGGCCGATGTGTTACGACTCCAGAATGGCAACGGGGGATTTGGGGACCAGGCAAGCCACATTGTAATCGTCACGAGTTCCCTTGAAGCGTTCGTGGACATTGGAGAACGCAATGAGTGCTGGCTCGATGGCGGCATGTTTGCGATGTCCTTCATCTATGCTTTGCATGCAATGAAGATCGGTTCCTGCGTCTTGAATTGGGATGTGCTGCCTGAAATTGACAAGGCCATGCACCGCCTTGCGGGTATTCCAGAATCCGAGGTCGTTGTAGCGCTCATTGCCGTCGGCAATCCTTCTGCGGAGTTCCGGGTTGCGAAGTCTCAGCGAAAAGAAGCGCAGGAGATCGTGACATTTAGGTAAAGGATCTGAGAAAGAAGATTTCTATTGAAGAGGTGAATCGTCTTAACTACGCAGAATACGATGGCGTTCTTTGTTCTGCCTTCGTAAGATGACTGCCAGTAGTGCACACAGCGCTCAACCGGATAGAGCATCAGCCTCCTGCCCCAGTAGGCTAACGGATAGACCGCCGGCCTCCGAAGCCGGAGACGCAGGTTCAATTCCTGCCTGGGGCACCACGAGACACGGATGTGGTAGCTGTGGGCCAGTGGTGAGCGCAGTCGAACCATTCAAGTCCCGCCAGGCGCACCATTCGAGTTCTCTTAAATCCACCGAAATGCCTGTTATATTGACAAATATGCGTATTTAGTGTTATAATGTTTATATATGCTATCTTCACGAGAATCACCCGAAGGTGAACGCAAACGCGGTGAGCCCGGTTTTGTCGAGGTCTACGCGCAAGATAGGGAGTTTACGCATCGTGTTATTCGTCCGGATCGCACGACGGATCAGGGTTTTGGTATTGCAGGTAGAGAAGAATCTCTTGCTCAGCCCGTACTGAAAACGGTCTTTATGGGGACTGCGAAATTCCACAATACTGCGTATAGTTCGCCGGATGTCATTGGTGAGCAGATCGGAGGCATCTCTCTTCCAGCGCTTGTTCATTACCTTCGAGGTAAGCAGAAAGGCACAGGCGTAACGGATGATAAGCGTTACACGTACACATTTCCTGAACCATCGGAGCGTAGGTATTCGATTACCGAGAATGGTCTATCAGGGAGATCTAACTTGCGTGCCCTTACAGAAGCAGAAATACAGCAGTTTCAATCACTCCTCAGGGGAGGCGACACCGTCGAAGCCAAACTGGCACTGACTAAGGAGGCATTGCACGACAGAATGGAACAACTTTTCGCTCTTAAGCCCCGAGCCTTGAGAGTGCTTCGCAATGTGCGCGATCGAGTAGCGGGTTGGTTTAAGGGTGACAGGAATTAGCAGCCGAGCCCCGTAGATCGCGGTTCTTGAATTGTGTATTGTTGGTCGTGTTCTTCGCGGGATTAGTACAGTGGTAGTATGCAAGCTTCCCAAGCTTGAGACGCGAGTTCGATTCTCGTATCCCGCTCCAACTTATTCCGCAATCAAGCGCAATTGCTACACTATGAATGATGCGATTGGCATTCCGCACCTTTGAGAAAGCAGATTTCCAGGAGTACAAATCCTGGTACGAAGATGCAGAGTTGAACATGCGTTTGGGGCCGATGGATGATGCTTGGCTCACGAACATTCCAGATGGAAAAAGAGGATGCCAGTTGAGCGTCTTTCATGGGAAGGATCTGGTGGCGGTTATCGGATTACTTTTTCCTGATGCAGAGCATCCTGCGTACTACATCACTGACTTTGCTGTCAAACCTGCTATGCGGGGACAGGGTTTTGGTTCGGAAATACTAAAAGGGTTGATCCAACAGTATCCATTGCAGTCAGGCCAATCATGGAGGGCATTCGTGGATACTAAAAACCCAAAGGCAAAGGCTTTCTTTGAAAGAAGCGGATGGAAATCCTCGGAGGAACCCGATGTACACGGTATGTACACTCTCGAATCAGTCTCTACTCCTCAATAGAGCGCTTGAACTTTTCTCGTATAGTCTTCCATAAGGAGCTCCATGCAAATACAACTAAATTATGGTATAATCAACATATGAGCACTCCCGATTCGCCAAAAGAAATTGGGCCGCTATTTTCATCCGATACGTTGCCTGCACCGCAGACTGGAGAAATTACCGCTGCCATACGGGCATTGCTGGGACAGGTGCCGATCGAAGATCCGGGTGACAGAAAACTCATGGAAGAGGCACTTACATTTCTCGATGCCCCCACGAATAATTTGTCGGATATTCAGAGGATTGCTGAAGCTATTGGGGAAGCGATGGCTTATGGGCAAGTACATCCTTCTTTTGATGCATTGAATAGGAAATTTCAAGAGCTGCTGTTTCAGTACTATTTCGGTGATGCAGTAATGAAGCTCGCGCAAGAGCCCCGCGATTTTGCAGGAGGTCAACATTCACTTACATTTGCTTTGGATATTGCTAGAACCTTTTCGAAAGGATACGGCGATGGAACGCTCCTGGATCAAGCGCTCGCATTGCAGCAGAAAGTTGGCCAACAATAAATGACACTCAGCACGCCGGGTTCCGCATAAGCTTCGGTATCCCGCTCCAAGCTCCTGAACAAGGAGCGTAGCGACGCATGTGAAGGGCTTGGACGTGTTACCCTGAGCGCAGCCGAACGGGTATACCGCTCCAAGCTCATGTGACAATATTCTTAACGGAAGAATGACTGCCTGCTTGCGTCATGTCCCCGTCCTCCGTAGGATTTCCTCTGCGCGGATGTAGCTCAGTTGGCTAGAGCGTCGCCTTGCCAAGGCGAAGGTCGCGGGTTCGAACCCCGTCATCCGCTCCATTGATATATAATTCTATGAGCTAAGGCGATGGCTTTAACGCATGAGGAAGGGCAGGTGGCCCTCTCGCTCCCAAATACGAATTGTGCTATAATCATTTGATGCGTCTGCGTGAATCTCTGCTCACCGGTTTGCTCATTGTTGCGGCCTTCGCTGTACCACTTGCGGTGATTGCACAGGATAATCCACTTCCGCAGGAGCAAGGCGGTATCGACCTTCTCGCGCCGTTGGGCAGTCAGACTAACATCGAAGTACAGCCCGGTTTCGACACTTTTCTCACGTACTTCAATGATGCGGGCGCATGGCTCATTTACGTCGCCATGGGTCTCTGTGTGCTGTGGGTGCTGCTCGGCGGATTCATGCTCATGCTCTCGGGGGCAGATAGCAGCTTACGATCGAAAGGTATTGGTCACATGCGTTGGGCAATCACCGGCATGGTGATACTGCTCTTCATCGGATTCATTCTGCGCACACTCAATTCTCTGTACTTCAAGTGAGCATTTCTCTCATTCTCCATCGGCTGCTCTCCGTCTTCGTCACGACGGCGCTCGCTGCTGCTCCTGCGCAGGATCCCTGCGTGGGTGTACCCGGTGGTTGTGAGCCGGTGAACATGGTGCTGCCCTTCATTCCGGTGATCGGCTCACTCTTGGTTGGGCTGGCCGGAGGAGGAGCTGTGCTCTTCGTCGTTATCGGGGGCGTGCAGATGATCATGAGTATGGGTGATGATGGTGCAGGGAACAAAGGCAAGATGTCGCTGATGTATGCCATTGGTGGATTCATGTTGGCACTCGCCTCGCAGGCGATTGTCACGTTCGTCCACGCGCGTGTCTCCGCGCTTGCCGGTTCGACGACGCCGCACCTCGATTTCATGGCCGAAGCGGTGAGCGCCATTCTTTCTCTTCTTAATGTTGCATTCGTGGGCATCGTGATCTATGCCGCGGTTCTTCTTGTCATTGCGTGGGGCAAGTCTGATGCGTACCAGAAGGCGATGAATATGCTTCTGTGGGCCATCATCGGCACATTCATCATCAACGCTGCCAGCGCGATTGTGCATGCTGTTCTCCGCTTGGGTCTGTGATGCATTTTCTTTCCACTATTGCCGGCTTCTTCGTACAGACGGCGCACGCCGCCGACCCGAATGTCTGGGGAATTTACTGCTCCACCTTCGGTGCGTGTGGTGGGGGACAGACATTCCTCATGGATCTCGCCGGGCGCGTGGCAACGTTCATCTTTCAACTGGTGGGTGGCGGAGCAGTCCTCGCAGTCCTCTATGCGTCGATAAAGCTCGTCGTTGGTGGTGAAACGGGAAAAGATGAAGCCAAGAAGATCATCCAGTATGCGCTTGGCGGCCTCATTCTTGCGATTATGGGCTGGTCGATCATCACGTATGTGCAGGGGATGATTGTTGGAATCACGGGAGGCTGAAAATCAACAGGAAGGCTCGGAAAGCATTGAAGGTACGGCGTTCTCCGCTAGGCTGTACGTGCTATGTCGCGCCAATACATTACGACTGCCATCGATTATCCGAATGCGCCTCCCCATATGGGGCAAGGGAATTTCGTGAAAGAGCAACCTACGGTTTCTCTCTCACGAGCTCTCTCTTCCCTCAGCGGTGTCGCTCCAGCATTGGGGCCCGCGAGACCCAACGCTTCGCGACGATTTTTTCTTTCCTGATGAACAATGCGCCAATACGTTACGACTGCCATCGATTATCCGAATGCGCCTCCTCACATGGGGCATGTGATGGAGAAGGTGCTCGCCGATGTCATCGTGCGGTGGTTTCGCTTAAGAGGGGATGACGTGCGCTTCCAAATCGGTACCGATGAGCATGGCGTGAAGATTCAGCGCAAAGCGCAGGAGGAGAAAGTCACTCCGCAGGCACTCGTGGACCGGAATGTGCCCCTGTTCATTGATCTTTATCAGCGTCTGCAGATTTCCTCTGATGATTTTCTGCGCACGACGGATCGTAAGCGTCACTGGCCCACCGTGCAGGCGCTTTGGAAGAAGCTGGTTGAGGCGAATGTTCTTGAGAAGCGCACCTATACCGGTTTGTACTGTTCGGGCTGTGAACGCTTCATGACCAAGCGCGATCTTGTGGACGGTAAGTGCCCTAATCATGACACCGCTCCCGAGCAAGTAAGCGAAGAGAATTATTTTTTCCTCCTTGGCAAAGAATCCGCGTGGCTCAAGAGCCTGCTCACAAAGAAGAAAGGAGGCTACACCATCGTGCCGGCATCGCGCGCGCAAGAGACCCTGTCCCTTATCGAGCAGGGCTTAGAAGACGTTTCCTTTTCCCGTCCGAATAAGAGCCTGAGCTGGGGCATTCCTGTGCCCGATGATCCTGATCACGTGATGTACGTGTGGTGCGATGCGCTCACGAACTACATTTCCGGTCTTGATTACTTTGGATTGTCAGAAGAGGCAGTGGCTCGCCATGAGCACCCATCGAAGATGGGTGTCGAATGGTGGGATGATGCCGAAGTGACACACGTGATTGGCAAGGATATTGCGCGGTTTCATGCGCTCATCTGGCCGGCGATGCTCAAAGCTGCCGGTGTGCGTATACCTGATCGTCTGCTCATTCACGGGTTTCTCACGAGTGAGGGGCAGAAGATGAGTAAATCACTGGGCAACGTCGTTGCGCCGGATGAGGTGCTCAAAAAATTCAACGGCAACCCCGATCCGCTGCGGTTCTACTTAAGTCACGAGGTGCCGGTGGGCAACGACGGAGATTTCTCGTGGAAGAGGATTGAAAATCTTTACAACAGCGTACTGCGCAACAAGTTAGGGAATCTTCTAAATCGAGTTCTTGTTTTGCTTCATAAAAATGGGACGACATTTCAGATTCCATTACATAAGAGCTTCGCGGATGGCGTAGAATTGGAATGGAAACAATATGAGAAATATATGACTGCATTCGAGCTCCATAACGGTGTTCAGAATGCTGTTCGGATGGTACAAGAATGTGACAATTATATTGATTTGCACGCGCCTTGGGCAAAGGAAAAGGGGCCAGAGGAGCGTTCAGAAACACTCGGCTTCCTTGCGGAACGTTTACGTTTTATCTCTCTGATGCTTTTGCCGTTTATGCCGCAGACTGCACAGGAGATTTCGCGCCAGCTTGGGGTTCCGTATGCGGAGAAGATGTGCGAAAAAGACTTCACAATCACCCCGCAGATGAAGAAATGGGGAGGCCAAAAAGACTGGAAAAAAGTAGGCGAGCCGCGTATTCTCTTTGCGCCACTTTCCTAACAAGATAGGTGTGACGGAGTAGGGATAACGAAACGTCCATCGGTCCGGCCGAAAGGAAACCGGAGAGGGAGTGTGCTTCTTACTTTTCTTCCCCTTATTTCTATGTTCGATCCTATGGCAGAACTCACGGGCGGCGCACCGCAGAGCGATGGCGCACCTGCCGGTGGTGGTGGCGGTGGACGGCAGTACGCCGATGAAATCCACTCCATTACCATTCACGCGCGTCAGCGTACGTTTTACATCGACTTGAAGCAGTCCGGTAACGGTAAGTTCTTCAAGATTTCTGAGAAGAGCCGCGGCGGCCGCAAGACGACGATCATGTTTGACTCTGAAGATCTGGATCAGATCATCGTGGCGTTGAATGAAATGAAAACGAAACTTTAGCGCGAAAGGGAAACCTACGGTTTCCCTCTCACGAGCTCTCCTTTCCCTCAAAGGTATCGCTCCAGCGCTGGGTCCCGCCGAAGGCACCCAGCGCTTCGCGATGGATAATTCACGGGGGATTCTCAGTCAAGATGTTCTCTATTTTGTATGTCCCCGAAGCCACGCTTTGCCGCTCATAGGCTTGCGTCCTGGGGGCTGTAGGCTCAAGACGTAGAGCGTGCCGTCCTTGCACGGGATTTCGAGTGCCTCGGGTTCAGCGACGAGCGATGTACGCAAAATCTTCACGCGCATGCCACCAAAAGGAGTCGTGATGCCCGGCCACGGATGAAGTGCGCGCACGCGGCGGTGAATTTCTTCTGCCGTCATCTCGGCAGGATTCACCTCTCCGTCCTTGCGCAACAGCTTGCGGCAGAGTGTTACGTGCGTTTCATCCTGCTCCTTCGGCGAGAATGGCTTGCTGAGCGTAGAGGCGAGGAGCTGCGCCCCCCTATCCGCGAGCAGCGCACTCAGGTGCCCGGCGGTTTCGTCGGGGGACAGTGCCATCTGTTCTTGTGCGAGGATCGGTCCTGCATCGAGCGCCTCCACCATCTGCTGTACGGTGACGCCGGTCTGCGTATCGCCGGCGAGGATGGCGTTCTGTATGGGCGACGCGCCACGCCAACGTGGCAGAAGTGATGGGTGTACGTTCACAGCGCCGAGACGGGGAATGGCGAGCAGAGTGGGAGAGAGCAGCTGTCCGTAGGCGACCGTGACAAGCAGATCACATTCGATTGCCTGCAGCTTGGAGCCTGTTGCCTGGTCGTTAATATCCTCCGGTTGGATGAAGGGAAGTCGATGGGCCTCTGCAAAGACCTTTACCGGCGGAGGCGTGAGTGTCTGTTTGCGCCCCACTGGCTGATCGGGTTGCGTAATGACGAGCTGCACCTGCATATCCTGAGGCCGTTCCAGCAAGGCCTTTAGCGACGGTACAGCGAATTCCGGCGTGCCGCAGAAAACGATAGAGACGGGGGACATCACTCCGTAGTGTACACTGCGCGTACATTTTCTCATGTCGAAACGTCCCGCCATGATCGGCTCTGTTGTCCGCGAGGTCGTTGCACCGCTGCTGCGGGAGTGTCCGCGTGCGTGTGGCATCGTTTCGTTGACGGAGGTGGAGGTATCGGCCGATCTCTCGTATGCGACCTGTTTCGTGAGTGCGCTTATGGCTCCTGATCAGGCGCTGAAGTTTCTCCTATCGAAGACGAAAGAGCTTCAGCATCGTCTTGCTCAGGCATTGCAGATCCACCGCATTCCGAAAATCCGCTTTCGCATTGATCCGCGCACGGAACGTGGGTCGAGGATTGACCAACTACTGCAGAGTTCCTGACGTTTGGATCCATCAACAAACGTGTGTCAGGTGACACTCGGTTTTTTCGCGCAACTCGAAGCGTGTTGCCCCGAGTCCGAAGAGCGATACACTCCGATCCTTTATGTCGATTCTTCGCAAAGACGCCGAGCAGATGCACTCCCTTCTCTCTCAAGCGAAGAGAATCCTCTGCATTTGTCATCGCAATCCCGATGGAGATGCCGCAGGGTCGCTGCTTGGAGCAGGAATGCTCTTCGAGGCCCTGTGGCCGCAGACGCCTGTTTCGTTTCATTGTGTTGATGGCGTTCCGGCGATGCTCATGTTTCTACCGGGTGCCGTGCGCGTGCAGGGGGCTCCTGCGCCATGCGAAGGAGATGTAAGCGTGTTCTTCGATTGTGCCGAGCCCAAGCTTACCGATATGCATCTCACGCATCCTCAGCTCTTCGACGGCACGATTCCCTCTGTGGTCGTTGATCATCACCCCAGCAATACGCGTTTCGGCAAGGTGCATCTTGTCGATTCTTCGGCTGCATCTACATGCGAGATCATCGTAGATATCGCTGATCAGCTGAAGTGGGAGCTCACCTCCGACATTGCCACGTGCCTCCTTACTGGTGTCTATACCGATACGGGTGGCCTGCTGCATAGCAATACCACGTCCACGGTGTACCGCACGGTTGCGCGTCTTCTGCGGTCCGGCGCGCGCCGTCAGACCATTGTGCAGGCCGTCTTTCGTACGGCTCAGGTCTCGACGCTCCGCCTCTGGGGGCGGGTGCTCGAGAATATTCAGATCACCGAGGAGGGAGGCGCGATCTCTGCCGTACGTGAGTCAGATTTTCTCGCGACAGGTGCCAGCCATTCTGAGCTTACTGGCGCGATCGATTACGTGAATGCCGTGCCGGGAATGCGGTTCTCGATGGTGCTCTCGGAGCGGGGTGGTGCGGTGAAGGGGTCGCTCCGCACACTTCGTGATGACGTAGATGTGTCGGCCATGGCGGGTACATTCAGTGGGGGCGGGCATCGCAAAGCTGCCGGCTTCTCGGTACAGGGCAAGCTTCAACCGGAGGTCAGGTGGAAGGTGATTGAACCGACGGAGGCTCAGGATTCTTCTCCTCAGGTGGAGGCGTAGGCTCAAGCTGCTCTTCCGCAGGCGGAGGCGTAGGTTCAGGATTTTCCTCAACGGGCGTAGGCTCAAGCTGCTCTCCCACTTCCTTCTGAATGGGTTCAGGAGGGGGAAGATCTTCGGTTTCTTTCTCGGTGGGCGCAGCAGGGGTGACATTTTCCGTGCTCTCTTTGGTGGGTGGAGCACTTTCTATAACGTCAGGTTTCGTCGGTTCTGCAGACGACAGTTCAATCGTTGCCTCTGTTGTGGGCGTCTCGATCGGCGCGACTTCTGGGATGAGGAGCTTTTTCTCTTTATTCTTCTCCTCTCGTTTCAAGTTGAGCATGGCCGCCACTTCTTCCGGTTTCGTCGTGACGATGCTCTGCTCCTTGGGGCTGGCTACCACCTGAATGGCGACGTGTTTGTTGCCGGCGAAGAAGAGCCCCTGTCCCACGTCGGAGTTGAGTAGCAGATACTTCTCGCCGTCTGTGAGATAGAAGAGCTTCTGCAGGTTGTCGACGGCTGTGGCCGATTGCTTGAGCAGAATCTGGAGTGAGGCGTTGGTGATAATAGGCTTGCCGTACGGCGAGTTCACGAAGTCTTCGATGTCCTGTGTGATGGTGGTAACGCCCAGCCAGTACTTGCGCGCACGCTTGATGAGGCCGTAGAGAAAACGTGCAGAATCTTCATGCTGCATGAGATTCCACGCCTCGTCGATGACGAGAAAGCGCTTCTTGAAGTCGGCACGAATGCGGTTCCACAAGAAGTTCAAGACGATGTACATTGCAATTGGGCGCAGCTGCTCTTCCAAATCACGAATCTGGAAGACGATCATGGTGTTGTCGAGCTCGACGTTCGTCGGTTGATCGAAGAGACCGGCGAAGCTACCTTCGGTGTACTTCTTCAGCGTCTGCGACATGTTTTCGCCGCCCTCGGTCGTCTTGAGCACGTCCACGAGGTCGCCGAGTGTAGGTGGCTCCATGTTAGCGGGATCTGGCGTTTGGAGTGTGATGCCCTTGAGGGCGTAGGTGTCGAGAATTGCTTTGTCGAGCACACCGTCTTCGGATGGAGTGAGTGTGCCCAGCATGAGCCTGAAGAGCCCATGGAGCGTGATAGCCGCGGAGCGAAGAGTTTCTCCTGTGAGCGCTTCATCTCCACGTACGGCCTTGGGCAGATCGAACGGATTGATGCGGAATGAGCTCTGGAGCGAGAGAGGAATGTACGTTCCTCCTACGGTCTTGCACAGTTCAACGTATTCGTTTTCCGGATCAATGACGAAGACGTCGGTTCCAAACATCAGCGAGCGAAGAATTTCGAGCTTCACCGTGAACGATTTACCGGCGCCCGAGGTGGCGAAGACGGTTGCGTTTGCATTCGGGAGGTCAAAGCGGTCGAAGATGACGAGGGAATCATTGTGGCGATTGATGCCGTACAGAATGCCGTGGTCATCAGTGAGGTCTGGGCTCGAGAACGGAAAACTCGTCGCAATCGGCGATGTGTTCATGTTCCGATTGATGCCGAGTTCGTCTAAGCAGAGTGGCAAGGTCGAGATCCAGCCGTGCTCCATCTGGAACATGGCGGGTTTTGTGAGAATGAGCTTGCCGCCGAGAATAGATTCTAAATCTGTCTGAAGCTTTTTGAGCTTCATCGAATCATCTGCGTAGATCGTGATGTACATCCCGAACTGAAAGAGTTTTTCGCGGCCACGTGCGAGAAGGTCACGCAGTTCCTCGGCATCCTGCAGGGCTGCTTCGAGTGCCGGATCACGCACGATTCCCCGTTGTTCGAGCATGCGGACGCTCGATCGCATTTCGGCTACTTTCTTGCGGAGCATCTTCATGATGGCTTTATTGCTCGCGGGGTAGATGAAGTGCGAGATTTCCATCTGTGCGTCGAAGTTCACGGTCTCTGACAGCCAGTTGGGGTAGGCGTAGTTCGGCCAGTTGTAGACGAAGAGCGTGCGGGAGTGCAGGTCGTTGAGTATGAGCTCGTCGCGTTTAATCTCCATACCCGATGGCGCGATGATATCGAGGGTTTTCTGCAGCCCTTCCTCGTAGCGACGCAGAGCCACGCGCTCGTCAGCGGTGAATTCGCGATCCATGTCTTTGGCGCTCATCAGAGCGTCTTCTGCAGCTTTCTGGATGCCAAGGAGCTCATCAATTGCTGTGAGCAGAAGGGTGATTCGAGCCGGCCGAATGGGTACCAGTGAAGAAGGCATAGAAATCTCTAAATTATAGCAAAAAACGCCTTTTGAGGCAATCCTCGCCAGAAGCTTGCTCAAGCGTTCTATCGTGTGTTTTCACGCACCAGACCGAGATCTTTGAGCCCCTGTGGGTCAGAGATCGTAAGCCCGGCAAGCAGGATTTCGCGGTTCTCCTCGATGGCAGAGAGGCGTTTTTCGGCCTGCGAGAGCAGATCGGTGAGTTGTCGCTGCGACGATTTTGCCTGGCTCTCTTTCAGCTCGGTTTCTGAGAGGGCTGTTTGGGCCTTCGCGAGTTCCGCCTCCTTGCTGCCCGCTGTTGCGAAATCCTTGGCTTTCACCGCTTCTTTCTGTTCGCGTCCGAGGTCACGCACCTGGGTGCGCTGCTCTTTCTTCTGGTCGGCAATGATATCGAGCGCTGCCGTGAGTTCTTCGTCTCGACGATTACCATTCTCGACTGCATTGGCCAACGCGCTCACGTACTGATCGAGCGTCTCGATACGGTTTGTGCTGCGGTTGAGCAGGTCGACGATGTTGACGGAGAGTGTATCGCCGAGTGTCTGAAGCAGAGCGAATGTCTCGTCACCCACTGGTTGCTCCTGCGAACGGACCATGCGTAGGATTTCTTCTATTCCCTTTGTGGCTGATTGAGTGGGGAGGAAGAGCCGTTGAGCAAGGTAGAGGGTTGTAAAGACGCCAAGCGCACCGCTCGGTCGTGGTTTGAGCGTGATAGTGGCTAGGGTATTGAGCGTGACTGTTGCACTCTTACCGCCACTTACAGAGGGAAGGGGAGAAGGCCTTGAAGAAAAGGTGCAGCCACCCAAGACGACAGTGCATAGTGCCAAGAGAACGATTACTTTCTTCACGGGTGGGTATTGTAAGCCATCTCTCTTCTCGTGCACAACGGAGCGAAATTTCCTCCCCTCCGAACACAGAATTACGCCAGATCTCTGTCGTGGCCATCTCGCACACATATTGTGTTCAAAACATGAAGATTTTTTGTATGCAAGATCAAATTTTGTTTTCAACTCGCAAGTAGGGGTTTTGGTGGTACATTTGCGGTAATTACTGATCATAACTTTTGTTCATCATGTGATTTCCTATCATGATTGAAGAGATAGCAGAAAAGGCCAGAAAAGCGCTCTTAGCCAAGTATTCCCTCAAGGAATTGACGATGGAGTGGCGACGTCCGCAGGAGAAGGCGCACGGGGATATTGCCACGGCGGTCGCACTACAAATTGCCAAAGACGTAAAAAAGAAACCCCAAGAAATTGCTCAGGCGCTCTGTATAGAGCTTCAAAAGAGCCCCGACGTTGAGCGAGCCGAGGTGGCAGGGGCGGGGTACGTGAACGTATGGCTCACAGCAGAGGCTCTTCTCAAGGAACTGCGTGTTACCGAGGCATCGTGCGAAGCCCAGCCACAGAAAAAGGGTCCCATCATCGTGGATTACTCCCAGCCGAATATTGCCAAGCCGCTGGGTGTACATCACATCCTCTCAACCGTGATCGGACAGTGCCTGTGCAATTTGCACCGACATTTGGGATACGAGGTTGTTGGGTGGAACTACATCGGTGATTGGGGCACGCAGTTTGGCAAGCTGGCTGTTGCATGGGAGAAATGGGGCAAGGGCAAGCCTGTGGCACAGTATTCCCTCGATGAACTGCTGGAGCTCTACGTGCGATTTCATGCTGAGGCAGAAAAGGATACCGCCCTTGAAGAAGCTGCGCGCGCAGCTTTTCTCAAGCTGGAACAGGGGGATCAGATGCTCCGGACGTTCTGGGAGGGAGTTGTGCACGTTACCAAGGCATCGCTTTCTGCAATCTACGAGCGACTCCATGTGCATTTCGATATCGATATCGGCGAGAGTTTCTACGAGGACAAAATGCAACCGATTCTCGACGAGGGCAAAAAGAAGAAGGTCTTTGTGAAAGGGGAGGAAGGCGCGCTCATCGTGGAGTTCCCCGAGGCGCAGAATCTACCGCCGTTCCTCGTGCAGAAGGGGGATGGGGCCACGCTCTATGCCACGCGCGATCTGGCACAGATTCGTTACCGCATCGATACGCACCATCCTGAAGCCATTCTCTACGTGGTCGATGTAGCGCAGCAGCTCTACTTTCAGCAACTCTTTGCGACGGTGGGGCGGCTCGACTGGAAACTCCCACAGCTCGAGCATGTCGTATTCGGCCGCATGCGTTTTGCCGATCAAGCCATGAGTACGCGTAAGGGCACGGTGCTGAAATTGGAACACGTTCTTGATGAGGCAGTGATCCGCGCAGAAGAAGTGATTGCCCAACACGGTGATTCCATCCAGACCGATGACGAAAAGGGCCTCGCGGAAATGATGGGTACAGGGGCGCTCGTCTATGGCATTCTCAGCCAGAATCGCAAGATGGATCTGGTGTTCGATTGGAAGAAAGTTCTTGCACTCGAGGGGAACAGTGCGCCCTACTTGCAGTACACGCACGCACGGGCGTGTTCGGTGCTGCGCAAGGCGGAATCCAAAGATGCGCCGTCTCCGAAGAAGATGGATGCGTTCACTGACCATGAGCGATCACTCATCGGAACGTTGCTGCAGTTTGCGGATGCGCTCGAAGAGGCGCGGGCACAGCGCATGCCACATACACTTGCGAATTATCTCTACGACCTCTGCCAGGAGTTCAACTCCTTCTACAACGCAGAACCCATTCTCAAAGCCGAAGGCTCACAACGCTCTCTCCGGCTCTTCCTTACGTCTCTCACGGCCCGGGTCCTTAAGACCGGTGCCGAACTCCTCACCCTGCGTGTCCCAGACCGCATGTAATTCCCTCTCTTCCCTCCCTCCCCATGTCCCGGTATTATCAGCCACCCCGCCGCTCTATGGCTGCCGTCACCACACGTTCCTTTGTCGCATTCCTGCTCGTTGCCTCATTCGGCATTCTCTTTGCAGGATGCGGGCCCTCTTCACAGGGGAATGAAGAGGAGTTCACCTTTACAGCTGATGATCTCGCACGGTTCCGCGATCTGGCGCAACAGGCGGATATGATGGGGTCGGGATCAACACTTATGGACGCGGCTTCGGGAGCCACGATTGCGCTTGAGGCAGGGCAGAAGCTCCCCACGGAGCCGCCGGTACTCGATCTCTCGCTCGTGAAGACATATGACGCGGTGCGAGCAGGCCCCGGTGCGACGAGTAAAGATACCTACCAAGTCACCAATGAGTTTTTGAACGTGCGTTCCGCGCCGAATGTGACATCATCTCAGATTACCCGCCTGGTGCGGGGCGATGCAGTGATCATACTGGAGTTCACCGATGCGGCGTGGGCGAAAGTACGTCTGGCCGACAATCGCGAGGGGTACATCTCTCAGCGATACGTCGCCAAAATCGTATCCGAAGATCAACTCAAGAAAGAGAAAGAGGCATTTGCTGGTCAGTACTACGTGAACTTCGGCTTCGTGAACGTCCGTAAGGGAGCCGATACTGACAGTGAGAAGTTGGGTGAACTGCCTGGACAGTCGTTTGTGAAGCCCGTGAGTCATGACGAGAACTGGGCACGGATCTCTTTTGAGGGCAAAGAAGGCTACGTGGCGATGCAGTACCTCTCACCGTTCTTGCCGAATTTCCTTGTGCGACAGAATGCGTTTACGTTGCCCATTTTGCACTACCGTATGGCGCAACAGGGTGCACTGGCAGCACTGCAACGTCACCTTCCGCAGCTCAAAGCAGAGGGCGTTTCGTTCATGACGCTGTCGGCATTTTCTGATTTGCTCTTAAAGCAGCAGGAAAAAGATATCCGTCTGCCGCCGAAGGCCGTGGTCATTACTGTTTCCGATATCACCGCGCAGAACGTGCGTGAGGTCTCGGATGCGCTCACTGCAGCGGGTGTGCGCGCCACACTCTTCATCCCTACCAAAGAGTTGGGGCTCTCTGGTATCACCGAAAAGACGCTCTTAACGCTTCTCGCCAATAAATTTGATCTGCAGTCGGGAGGACACACAGGTGATGACCTTCGATCGCTTACCAATGCGCAGATGGAGCTGGAACTCAAGCAGAGTCGCAAGCTTCTCGAGGAGTACACCCACGGTCAAGTGCGTGTCGTGGGTTATCCAGAGGGCGGCGTGAACGACCGTGTGACGCAGTACGCGGCGCAGGCGGGATATCTTCTCGGTGTGGGTGTGGCACCTGA
>CAYOLJ010000006.1:0-29889 GCA_964404805.1 uncultured Candidatus Peribacteria bacterium | reverse complement strand
ACGGAAGCATAATTGTAATCAGGCCGGCGATGAACATCGTAACGAAGAGCGTCATAGAATCATGCGAATAGAAAGATAAAAGCGACCCTTTTCTTAGAGCTGCAGAAACGCGAGCAGATCGATGTCACTCGGCCCTTCGAGCTTGCCCAGAGCATTGCCCTGACCGTCAATCTTCACGAACGTGTGCTGATACGTGATGCCGTAACGCTTCTTGAGCTCTTTATACGTATCGTAATCGACCTTATAGGTCGTGAGGAGCGCATCATCACCCGCATACCAGCCACGCAGGGAGGTATCGGCACGCTTACAAACGGGGCACCACGTTGCGTGAAAGAAGAGAACTGATGTCTGACCGTCGCCAATAACCCCTTCGCGGTAGGCAACGTATTCACCTTTGGTCATTGCGGCCGCATCCGGCTGCATAGTATCAACAGAAGCACTCGACGCTTGCATCATGGCATCGGCAGAAGCACTCGACGCTTGCATCATAGCCTGCAAAGAAATCATTGCACCTTCTTCTTCGGCAGGTTTTTGCGATGGCAAAAAGTTACCGGGAATCGTACAGGCACTCAGGAGTAGACCGGTGATGAGAGAACTGAAAATGAAAAATGGACGAGAAGTAATCATAAAAAACAAGGTAAAGAAAGATGAATGGTCAGTCTACCACAGAAAAGTATTACGGTAATTGATAGAGAGTGGAACGCACGTCAGTTTCAATGGTGTCTACCCACGCAAACGTCGATGTACCGTCATTCCACACCACATTTGAAGATGATCCGCGATCATTGATGGATACCAGGCTCACCTGCAACAAGCTGGTGCCACCAGATGCATTCTGTGTACTGTCAATGAATCCCTTAAGACCCAGATTCACATAATCGCCAAATGGAATGATGGTATTGACACCGTAACTGACAAAATTGGAACAGGTCACACGAATGTATCCGGAATGAGCTGTCTCGATGCATGGAGAAGAAACCGTGGGAGCAATCATATTCACGAGGACAAAGCTGCCCGTCGAGAAGCGGACATTTGTTGCCGTCACATCGAATATGAGTGTGGTGAGTGTGAGGTTGCGGGACGCGTTGGCAATGGCAGGCTTATTGTGCGTCGTAAAACGGAAGACGCCGATGGTACGTAACCCAACCGGAATCACAGAACCATCGGGATCTGACGACGTGTTCTCGATACTCTTGAGCGCAGTGTGTACGACATCATGCTCAGGACCTGTGATGGAATTATTCACTCCTGCAGATGATCGACCGATAAAGACCTCTCCTTCTGCACTGAAGTCACCGTTATTCTGTACGAGATTCTGCTGCGAGGCGACGCCGGTGGCCTCCACAGCCACATCGGACACTGAAGTATCAGCCGAGAGTGTGAGGGCGATAGTATCGCCACTACGCGCACCATCATCGGCAGATTTGATCGTTGCCCGCACAATGACATCACGCAAAATATCTTTCTGCACAGAGAAATTCACAGAGGTACAAAACATGCCCGCCGTAGGAACTCGACACCCGGACGTCGAGGCTGTGGCGAACGGTGATGGTTCTCCTGGCATGAAAAGTTGAAGAGCAGAAATCGCATCTGTGGCTCCCGTGATAGCAATGCGTCGCACGACGATTTCCTCATCCGTTGCACGAAAACTGATGCGCAGCAGGTCACTCGTGCTCGTGCCGGCCAGTAACTGGTGGCTACGCACCGGTTGTGAGGCCTGCGTCACGAACAAATTTCCCTGAGAGGTAAGCGTAACGGGGGCGGCATCCTGCGTGTAGACGGCAATCCAGCAGTTATCCAGACGCGGGCACGCATTCTGATTGGTGCGAATGCCCACGAGCTGTCGCCCGTCAAAGGCACCCATGGCCTCGACGTACGCATCATCACTGGTCCTAAACCCTAGCGCCAGATTGCCGGACGTCTGTACCAAATCCGCACGAATCTCGAAGCGTTTTCCGCGACTCACGAAGATGCGGGCATCCAGACCAGAGAAGCTCAGCACATTGTCGCGCACCAGCCCGGACCCTACCAACGTCTCGGGCCTGCTGTCGCCGTCGGTGTCCTCATAGAGCCGATAGTTCACCGCCGCCCTGAACGCGCCCTGAACGGGATCAAACTTGAGCCCCGTGAGAATGGCATCCTGCCAGCGTGCATTCGCATCGAAAGAGAAGAGAATCGTCTGACTGGTGCCACCGGCGTAGGTATCTGTCCCCAGGATGCGCTGATCCAGACGAATTGCAGAATGCTGGATCGGCTCAGGCACGATGATACAGAGCGAACTACAGCCATCACCATCCTCTTTATTACCATCGTCACACTGTTCTGCACCCTCGCGTATCCCATCTCCACAAACACTGTGAACGGATGGTGGAGGAAACGAGAAAATCGATGATGTCGAGGAGGTGGATGATACTGAAGAGACAGGAGGAATCGGCGTCTCGATCACCGCGAGAGACTGACCCAACGCAACGAGTAACCATGCAGCGTCACCACGTGTGAGCAGATGATTGGGATTATTCAAAAAGTACTCTGCAATCCCCGTATCGAGCACTGCATCGAAAAACTGGTCGTACCAATAAGAGGGCTCGTGAAAGTAGTACGGTGCCGGCATGCTCCATGCGCGTTCCGCCATCGCCAGCGCCTCGGCCAGATTGACCGTCTGCGTGCCCTTAAATGTACCATCGGGATACCCCGTGATGACACCGAACGTCTGCGCGGCACAGGCAAAGCCCCAGAACCACTGCGGTGTACCCGAGAAATCCGCAAAGCATGTCGTTGCATCGCCGGTGACCTGTTGACCGTACGCCGCCAGCATGAGCATTTTCAAAAATTCCGCACGATTGATAGGAATATCGGGGCGGTACAGGCCATGCCCGTACCCTTCGACGATTCCGTGTATGCGTAATGTTTCGATCTGCACTGCCTGCGGATGACCGATCACATCGAGAAAGGATTCCGACTGAGCAGAAGCGGTAGAAACGAGGAGCCCGAGAAGAAAGAGAATCCATGTCCGACGCACGGTACAAAGTATAGCAAATAAACCGCGGCGAAGCGCTGGGTGCCTCCGGCGGGACCCAGCGTTGGAGCCGCACCATTCAAGGGAAAAGAGAGTCTGTGAGAGAAAAACCGCTGGTTTGTCTCTCACGAAACTTATCCCGGTTGCTGCTGGTATTCCTGCCCCGCCTGCGCCTGCTCATCGTCTTTCAGCTCTTCTTTCTTGATGAGACGTTCAGATGTCGGTTTGGTCTTTGCTGTGTCGACAGCCTCTTCCTCCTGCTCTTTGATCGTCTCGGTATGAAAGGTCTGGTGCTTCTGTGCATCTTCCTCCTGCCGATTGCGTTGCGTCTCTTCTTCTTTTTTACCGGATACCTGTGACTGGAGCTCGCCCAAATTCACTTGGGTTTTGAGTTCCTTGAGTTTTCGCTCTTCGGTTTCGTCGAGCTTCTTTCCTCTATCTTCTTCGATTTCACGCTTGAGAGCATCCTTTGGATCGGCGCGCGTCAAACGCTCCTGCTTACTGTAGCTCGCCCACACGTCTTCATCATCGCGTGTGCTCATGGTCACAGTATACGCTAGTACGCGGTAGAGCCCGCATGGAAGAAGTGTGGTGCCCCTCGACTTCGCTCGGGGCACTCTACTCTTTCAAGAAAGAGGGTCGGAGCACCGAAGGTGCACAGACCACCCATTCGGGCCTGAAGGCCCTCAGGGCCTGAACGGCGAGCGAGTCCCGCGCATGCGGGACGAGTCGAGTGGTGCCCGCGGCAGGATTTGAACCCACGGCCTCCTGGTCCGAAGCCAGGCGCTCTATCCAACTGAGCTACGCGGGCAGCTCAGCGAGAGCCTATCACGATTCCTCCTCTATCGAAATTCCGTTCAGTCGGGCTGTATGACAGATATTGAATTATCTGTATTATATTGTATAATATACTTAATGGGCGAAATGCTCAACGAGATCGGCCACTCTGTTGGTAAGGCCATCGAAGGTCCCGCCACCTTGCCGGTGAAGATCGCCGAGAACGCTGTACGCAAATTGGAAGGGAAACCCTTCATCGCTTCGACGAAGCATAACATCGTCGACGCGACATGGAATGTTCTGGCCGCACCGCATCGCGTCCTCTGGAGTGCCATCAAAGGTATGGCGAAGGGAACACTGCGACTCACATGGAGTGCGATCAAATTACTTCCGCTCCCCCTCCCGATGCTCGACAGTTGGAAAACCGAACGCACACAACAGGGAATGAACACGCACACATCACTCAACACACTCCGCGAACAACTCACTCACTCATCAACAAAAAGGTTTTCGACTCCATCCGAAACACAGCTTCAACAGTCCGCATAAGAAAGCGCCCCACGTCCCGCGAATGCAGGACAGGGACGCTCGCCAGGAGCAGAGTCGCACTAGCGCCTCTTCTTCTTTGTGGCCTTCCTCTTCTTTGTCTTCCTGGCCTTTTTCTTCTTGACCATAGAAATCGGGAGAAGAAATAAAACGTATATCACGATACTGTATGCATCGCGCATGAAATTGGAAATACTTTCTGCGGCGCATTCGACAAAATGTGCCCTTGCAAACGTGCGTAAAAAATAAAAAATTACACCGTATGAAATGTGTGTCCGAGTTTTTTCTTCTTTGTGATGAGGTACGCACGTTGGTCCGTTGTGGCTTGCTCTAGCTCAATCGGAACACGCTCAACAATCGAGAGACCGTATCCTTCGAGACCAATAATTTTGCGTGGATTATTCGTGAGAAGACGAATTTTTTTCACACCGAGATTTTTCAAAATTTGTGCACCGATTCCATACTCGCGAAGGTCGGCAGCGAATCCAAGACGCTCATTTGCCTCCACCGTGTCGAGTCCGTGCGACTGTTGCAATGCGTACGCACGAATTTTATTTGTGAGTCCGATGCCGCGTCCTTCTTGTTTGAGATACAGCAATACTCCTCGTCCCTCGCGCTCCATCATCTGCATCGCCGTGTGTAGCTGATGCCCACAATCACAGCGAAGTGAGTGGAGCGTGTCACCCGTGAAACATTCAGAATGCACACGCACCAGCACCGGTGCATCACCTATGACATCACCTTTCACCAGCGCCACGTGTTCTTCATTATGAAGAATGTCGCGATACACACAGATCGACCACAAACCTGTTTCAGTCTGGAGGGGTGACTGTGCTTCTTTGCGTACGAGTGACTCGGAGCTGCGACGGTGTGCAATGAGATCGGCAATGCGCAGAATGGGAAGATTGTGATCAGTGGAAAATTTTTGGAGCGAGGGCAGACGCATCATCGTGCCATCGTCATGCATGAGTTCACTCAGCACCGCAGCTTCGCGGAGCCCTGCGAGACGACAAAGATCCACGGCCGCTTCGGTGTGACCGGCACGGACGAGCACACCACCATCCTGTGCACGCAGCGGAAAAACATGACCTGGTCGCACGAGATCGTGCGCGGTCGCATCGGGATGGACTGCGGTACGAACGGTCTGTGTGCGATCGCGCGCCGAGATGCCTGTATCGACTTCTTCGCGCGCTTCGATGCTCACCGTGAACGGCGTACCACGTTTCGAAGAATTCTGCTGCACCATCGGTAGCAGTTCCAATTGGTCGGCGATTGCATTGCTGAGCGCGAGACACACCACACCACCGGTGTGCCGAATCACGAACGCCATCACCTCTTCGCTCACGTGTTCACCTGCGAGAATGAGGTCGCCCTCGTTCTCACGTGCTTCATCATCAACCACGATGATCATGCGACCAGCCTTGAGCGCCTCAAGAGCTTGAGGAACGGTTGCGAATGATGGCATGGATCAGCAGTATACAAGTACAATCGCAGTGATGTCGGAAATATTCGCATTTCTGGATCAGCACGGCATTCCCTACGAGAAATACAACCACCCCGCTGTCTTCACCTGCGAGGAGGCGGAGCGCCTGTGTCCTTCCATGCCTGGTACGGCCACAAAAAATCTACTCTTGCGGAACCGTAAGGGAACACAGAATTTCCTCGTCGTGGTCGGATACGACACGGCTGCGGATTTGAAAGGGCTCAAAGATCTGCTCAATGTGGATGCTTCGACTCCGCTCAGCACAGGCAAGCTCAGTTTCGCCTCCCCCGAGAGATTGAAATCTCTCCTCGGCGTGGAGCCGGGATCCGTGACACTCCTCGGTCTCGTGAACGATACAGAAGGAAACGTGGAAGTGATTGTGGACGAAGGCATTTGGAATGCCAAGGCACTACAATGCCACCCACTCGTGAACACATCTACACTCGTCATTCCCCACGATGGTATCGTGCGATTTCTCGAGGTGACGCATCATACGCCGCGCGTACTGCGCGTACCCGCACGCTAAGAAAAATCCCACACCCTACCCCCTACGTCCTATCCCCCTTCTCAAGAGTAGGAACAACAGCCTGCATGTCCAGCCATCATTGTGCGAGGATCGTGAACGTCTGCCGTGCGTCAGCCGGGAACATACGCCCGACGGCGATGATGTACGTTCCGGGTTGGTACTCGTAATGCTGATTGCACGCCGGCCCTGAGAAGCCGAAGAGATCCACATCCTCCATGGGGTAGATCATGCACGTGATCTGCGTGGAGTCCGTGACGGAAATCTGCAGGCTCTGCGCCGCGGGAATCGTAAGCTTGTACCAATCCTTGTAATCCCCCGGGGCAAGTGTGCCGGTGCGTGCCAGATTGAACGGCAGTGTTTGCGCCTCGGCAAAACCGTCGCTTCCGTCACCGGTTGTGGTGGTCACGGCCTTCACGTTGAATGTCGTGTCGGCAACCGTCGGCTGGAGCTGGAGCTGGTAGCTGCCAGGTTTCAATGCCGTCTTGAGCGTGCACGTCGATCCTTCCTGAAAACCCATGAAGTACTCGTACGAGAATCCGGATTCCGCCATGAGGTAGAGCCTGCACGTGAGACTGCCGGGCTGACCCGACTGTAACTTGGCAACCGTCGAGACCACCGCGGAGTGATCGAGCGTAAAGCGATAGGTGACGGATTTGCGCTGAGAAAACTTGCCGGCGGACTCAAACGGAAACGGCACATCGTAGCTGGCAGCGTCACTCGACGATGAAGAGGACTGCGCCGCCGCCGCACTACTGCTGCTGCGCGCTGTCGAGACAGAGGACGCGCTGCTCTCCTGACGACGCTCAATGAGATCCGCATGTAGTGCGTTGTAGATCATCGCCGCAGCCTCACCCCGCAAAAGCGGCCAGTCGGGGTAGAAACGTGACGCATCTTGGCCTGCAATCGGCAGAATGTTCTTTACGTACGCCGCGTAGAGGTACTTCGTGTACCACGCCGAGATCGAGACATCCACGAACTTCACCACCTGACGTGCCTCCTCACCAATCTCCTCCACGGGAATACCAATGACCTGCGTGATCATCTTGAGGGCCTCGACGCGGTTGACGGAATTTGCCGGACGGAACGTGCCATCGGAATAGCCTTCGACTAAACGCTGCGCTGCTGCATCGCACACGTAGGTCTCGTACCAACTGTAGCGCTCCACATCATCGAAACAGGCACGGCTGTTGACATCAGGAAGTCTGCCCGTGGCCTTGTAGAGCATCTTGAGCATCTCGGCACGGTTCACCTGCCGACCAGGGTAGAAGTAACCGTCAGGATTCCCCGTGAGAACGCCAGCATTGACCAGTGCATTGATGGGCTCTTCGAAGCGATGCCCCACAGGCACATCCGGGAAAATTGCCTCTGCCGCCAACAAGGACGATGAAAACGTCAGCAGTGTTGCCGAGGCGAGAAAAGATAGTCGAAGAGAGGGGCGCATACAGAGAATGAGGAGATTACTGGCAATCGTACAGGCATTTCTCTGCACAATACAAGATGTCAGGAATGCAGGGGCGAGAGTTGCGCAAGTGCATGAAGAACAGTGCGCGCCGCCTCTTCTCCTTTTTGCAGACGGGCCCGAGCCTGCTCAAGCGTATGCACGTAGAGAATCTCGAACGCGAACGGCGTGAGATGCCGCACTTGTAGATCCATCATCCCACGGGCAGCCTGTTCGGCAATTAATCGCGCGTGGTAAGTTTCGCCTTCGACAATAACTCCAAGGCCAATGAGCGCATCCACCTCTTTTGCTTCAATGAGCGCAGCGCCGATGAGAGGAACCTCAAACGAACCGGGGGCGGGGTAGGTGCGAACGTTGCCCGGCGCGATCCCTGCGTCATTGAGCACGCGTTGCGCTCCCGAGACCAGCTCTGCCACAACATCTGGATAGAAGGAGGAATGAATAATGCCGATTCTCCATCCGGAGGAAATGCGTGCCGGCAGAGAAGTGGAATGATCGGTGTGCATATGCGCAATGTTAGCGGATGGCGAGAAGTGTGCGGACGAGAATATCCGTTTCGATGTTCACATGGTCTCCCATCCGTTTTATTCCAAGTGTCGTCTGCGCGAGCGTCAACGGAATGAGAGCAATCGTGAACACATCGGTACCAACATCGATAATCGTAAGCGACACGCCATCCAGTGCGATAGATCCCTTGGGGATGATCGCATGGCGGAGGGTGGAAGGCGCACGAATCGAGAGGCGTACGTCACCCAAACCCAGTCCATGCCCCATCGTTTCCTCTCCCCCTAGCCCCCTCTCCACAAGAGAGGGGGAAGCTGAATACTGTTGAACGAAAGCACGAACCTGTTCTACGGCAATACGGGTATTAACCAAAACTTCTTCATTTTTCAGACGGAGTGTAGCTACTCCATACTCTTCGCGGAGATATTGGTCTCGCATGAGATCATCATTCTTCTGGAGATGAGCATGATGAATAGCTCCATCCAACTCAATTGCAATCCGATACTTCGGACAGAAGAAATCGAGAATGCGTCCTCCGAGAGGATACTGTCTGCGAAACCGACAGCCCAATTGGTCATCTCGTACATGTTCCCAGAGCAGCTCTTCCGCTTTCGTGGGCTGTTTTCGCATTGCACGCGCAAAGGAAAGTATGTTTCCAGGTGTGGGGAGTTTCTTCCATCCTCTGGTCTTCTCCCCTTCCTCTTGTGGAGGAAGGGGCTGGGGGATGGAGGAAATTCCAACAACTTCCCCTATTCCCTCCACATGCCCTTGCATGACATGACCCTCGAACCTTCCATGTGCGGGTAGTGCCCTCTCTACATTGATCAGATCGCCAATAGACAAACTGCCAATCGTCGTTTTCGCCACGGTCTCCGGCATGACATCAAAAGTGAGTGCATGCTCATCCAAAGCACTGACTGTGAGGCAAACGCCCACAACGGCGATGCTCGAACCACGTGCAACATCGTCAAAGGCCTGCGGCCGTTCGATAGAGAGCTTGCCGCCCTGTCGGGCCGTGACCTTGGCCGTTGCTTCGACGATCCCTGTGAACATGGGAACGCATTGTAGTGGAATCTTCAGATTTTTTGCTGGTTTCGCCGAGAATTGGCAGACGAAATGTCTCTCCCCCACTCCAGATCACCACCAAGACCCTAGACAGGACTCGATTTTTTTGCTACGCTGCTCTCTCAGCGCCACGCGTGGGCGCGTTTTTTATTATTCAATAATTCTTCATGGATGCAATCATTGTCAAAGGTGCACGCATGCACAATCTCAAGAACGTAGATGTCACGATTCCACGAAATAAGATCACCGTCATCACGGGGCTTTCGGGGTCGGGCAAGTCATCCCTCGCGTTCGACACAATCTTCGCCGAGGGACAGCGTCGCTACGTCGAGAGCTTATCTGCCTACGCACGCCAGTTCATCGCGCAGATGGAGAAACCCGAAGTGGAATCGATTGATGGGCTCTCTCCTGCCATTTCCATTGACCAGAAAACTTCCCCCCGCAATCCGCGCTCTACAGTAGGCACTGTGACAGAGATTTACGACTATATGCGTCTTCTCTGGAGCAAGGCCGGTCGTGTGCACTGCACCGTCTGCCAACGAGTACTGAGCCAGCAATCCTCCACGCAGATCATCGAGACAATTGCCGACATGTCAGAGGGCACCAAGATTTTTCTGCTCGCTCCGGTGATCGAGGGACGGAAAGGTGCGCATGTCAAGGTGCTCGACGCCATTCGTCGCGAGGGATTTGTGCGAATGCGTGTGGACGGCACCATCGTCACGACAGATGAGAAAATCGAGCTCGACCCAAAGAAAGCGCACACCATCGAAATCGTCGTCGACCGCCTCATCGTTCGTGACCTTGAAATGAACGACGAAGGGGTGAATCCGAATCGTTCCCGTCTAGCGGATTCTGTGGAACTGTCGCTTAAGAAAGGAGAGGGATCTCTCATTGTGCTCGACACGGAGACGAATAAAGAGGTGCGTTTCTCGGAGCTCTTTGCTTGTCCCGATCATCCCAATGAGGCCGTAGCACAGCTGGAACCACGCAATTTCTCGTTCAACTCGCCACATGGCGCCTGCGAGGTATGCCACGGACTCGGTTCTATCTTGCAAGTAGAAGAGGACGCTATCGTCCCTAATCCACGCCTTTCACTTTCCGAAGGAGCAATTCATCCGTGGGCCACCTCTGTCTCACGCATGGGTTTTACCACCCGCCTGCTCGAGGCACTCGCCGCACATCGGGGATTCAGCATGGATACACCGTGGGAGAAATTGAGCACCGAACACCGCGAGGCAATTTTACGTGGATCATCCGAGAAGCTCTCGGTCACATTCGAAAGTGAGAAATTCGACGGCAACTACGAAACGATGTTTGAGGGTGTGATTCCCAATCTTGAACGTCGACACCACGAAACAGACAGTAGCTATGTGCGTCAGCAGATCGAAGAGTACATGCTAGAGCTCCCCTGCCCCAGCTGTGAAGGCAAGCGCCTGAAGAAGGAGATCCTCGGCGTGACGGTGGGAGAATACAATATCGTCGATGCAACGAACTGCAGTGTAAGCGCAGCGAAGATGTTCTTCGAGAAGCTCATTCCGGCCAAGGAATCGAAGAGTGATCGTGCCGAAACAATGCTTACAGCATATGAGTACACCGTGGTGAGCAAGGTACTGAAAGAAATAATCTCACGCCTCTCGTTCCTCGAAAATGTCGGCCTTACCTACTTAACACTCTCGCGATCGGCAGCCACCCTCTCGGGCGGCGAAGCGCAGCGCATTCGACTCGCGACCCAGATCGGTTCCGCGTTGCAGGGTGTGCTGTACGTGCTGGATGAACCGAGCATTGGCCTGCATCAGCGTGATAATGCACGATTGATCTCGACTCTTACGAAGCTCCGGGATCTGGGTAACACCGTCATCGTTGTGGAGCATGATGAAGAGACGATGCGTTCTGCAGACTACTTGCTCGAAATCGGACCCGGTGCCGGCAAATATGGCGGTGAAATCATTGCCGAGGGATCACCTGAAGAGATTGTGAAAAATAAAAAATCCGTCACCGGTCAGTACTTAAGCGGCAAGAAGTTCATCCCCATTCCATCGAAACGCCGCAAGGGCACGGGCAAGACTCTCCGCATCACCGATGCTCACCATCATAACCTGCAGCATATCGATGTTTTGTTCCCGCTGGGTACATTCATCGGCGTGACGGGAATCTCTGGCTCAGGCAAATCGAGTCTGATTCACGGTATTCTCGCGCCGGAGTTACAGCGTGTCCTCAATGGAGCCAAGGCGCGTCCGCAGAATATGAAGACCATCGAGGGATTGGGCGAACTCGACAAGGCCATCGTCATCGACCAATCACCCATCGGACGCACGCCCCGTAGTAACCCCGCCACGTACACCGGCCTCTTCACCGAAATTCGCGACGTCTATTCTGCGTTGCCGGAATCCAAGCTCCGTGGCTATAAGACCGGCCGCTTCAGCTTCAATGTGAAGGGCGGGCGTTGCGAGGACTGCGAAGGCGACGGAATGAAACGCATTGAGATGCACTTCTTGGCCGACGTCTTCGTCACCTGCGAAACGTGCAAGGGCAAGCGCTACAACCGCGAAACGCTCGAGATTACCTATAAGGGAAAAACCATCGCCGACGCGCTCGACATGACCGTGCGTGAGGCACTCGATTTCTTCTCGGCAATTCCCGGTATCAAGAAGAAACTCCAGACGCTAGAAGATGTGGGATTGGGCTACCTGCACTTAGGCCAGAGTGCCACCACGCTCTCAGGTGGTGAGGCGCAGCGCGTGAAGTTGGCAACCGAGCTTACCAAGCGTGCAACCGGACGTACCTTCTACATCCTGGATGAACCCACGACAGGGCTGCACTTCGACGATATTGCGCGGCTCTTGGATGTGCTCCAGCGACTCGTAGACAAGGGCAACACCGTGCTCGTAATTGAACATAACCTCGACGTGATCAAATCGGTGGACCACGTGCTCGATCTGGGACCCGAAGGCGGCGACGCCGGAGGGAAGATTGTGGCGCAGGGCACGCCGGAAGAGGTAGCAACCGTTGAAGGAAGCTACACGGGCCAATACCTCAAAGATATGCTCAAGAAGAAACGGACGTGACGGCGCAGCCGAAGATCATATGTCTGTTCCCCTCTCGCTCATGTGGAAAATCCGCAATCCGGAACTGCCCAACCTCTCTCCCGATGAGGCGGCCCGCATGCTGGAGGCATGGGGGAAGCAATTCTCTCCTGAGACCGTCATCGTCACCCATTCTCCAAATACCTTCACGATACCGCAATTGGTGATGGAAATCATGGCGCAAACCACCGTAGGCGTATGGGTGAGGACCATGATAGAAAAATGCGGCCTACCTCCTCCTGAAACCATTCCACTCACTATCAATAAGATCAGAGGAAACATCCGTGAGCAATTCACCGCAACTGCTCCGCGCAGAACAGCATCCTAGAGAATCTGCAGAATGTATGCTTTGACGTTTACGAAGATCTCCGTCGTTTCATTGAGCGCAGTAATCTCGTCATGCGTGAACCAGTGCAGCTCAGCGCCTTCCTCCTGCGCAAGACACAGTACCTGCGCCTCATCGAGGGGACGGGCAAGGTACACGAAATCCATGTGCTGGTGTGCCGGTTCATTGCGCTCAGGCAGGGCGGGAATGTTCTCGAGAAGAAAGGTGATCGGCTTCTTGAGGAGCTTTCCTTCCTGAGGATTCTCTATGAATACATCCGCTTGTCCCTCACCGATGATTTCGACATCGAGTCCCGTTTCCTCTTTGCATTCGCGCTGTGCTGTCTCTTCAGGAGATTCACTTTCATCGACATGACCGCCCGGCGGCATCCAACGATTGAGCCGCTTGTGCCAGAGCAGCAACGTGCGGTTCTGTGAGTCCACAACGAAGGCCGTGGCGGTGAAATGACGTTCCATGTGTACCGGAGTATACTGAAGATTCCCATTCCCTACCCCCTACTCCCTACGCCCTACCCCCTCTCTGCATGGTCCTCATCAACGACAACTCCTCCATTCTCAAAATTGGCGATACGCTCCCGCACTTCCGTCTGCCTGCCGTAGACGGCCTGACTGTCGACACGCGCGAGATCAAGGATCCATTTCTCGTCGTGATCTTCACGTGCAACCACTGCCCCTACGCACAGGCATACGAAGAACGCATTCTCGAGATTGCAGAACACTTCGATCAGGAAGGCGTGCAGGTGATTCTGATCAACAGCAACGACTCCACTAACTATCCGCAAGATTCCTTCGCCGCCATGAAGGAACGCTACGAAGAGCGCGGATACCCCTGCCCGTACTGTCACGATGCCTCGCAGCAAGTCGCGAAGGCCTTCGGCGCGCTCGCAACACCACACTGCTTCGTCTTCGGTCGTGACCGCACGTTGAAGTACAAAGGCCGCGTGGACGACAACTGGGAACATCCCGATCAGGTGAAGCAGTGTGATCTCTGGAATGCCATCGATGCACTGGTGGAAAATCGCGATCCTCCGGTGGCCGAGGCAAACACCATCGGGTGCAGCATTAAATGGAAAGAATGAGGAGGGCCACGAACGACATGAATTGCACTTCTAGAGTGAAAAATAGGCTCCACATCGCCAAAAAAGACGAGTAAACTGCACCTTCATCTATGCAGTGGAAGGAATTTGAACCCTCCCTCCGGCATCTCTCTGCTGCGCAACGTGAGCGTGTGCACCGTGCATTTGAACTGTGCGTAAGTGCTCACGAGGGGCAGAAACGCAAATCCGGAGAGCCGTACTCGAGTCATCCCATTGCGGTTGCTCTCATTCTTGCCGACCTGGAGGCCGGCGCCGATTCTCTCGTCGCTGCGCTGCTCCACGATGTGCTGGAAGACACTGACCTCAGACTCGCCTTTATCGAAAAACGTTTCGGCCAGACTGCGTCAGCGTTGATCGAAGGAATGACGAAGCTCGACGATGAATCGGTACGCGAGCATCCCACTCTCGATGAAGAGATCGAGTCGCTGCGAAAAATGGTCATCCTGATGCAGGAGGATATTCGCATTATGGTGATCAAACTGGCTGACCGCCTGCACAACATGCGCACAGTCAAATTCCTCTCGAAGGAGCGACAGCAATCCTTCGCACAGGAGACGATGGACATCTACGTCAAGATTGCCGAACGGATGAGCATGCATGACTTAAGTGATGAGCTTGAAAGCCTCTGCTTGGCCGTGCTGGACCCCGAGATCTTCACAGCGCTCGTTCAACTCCGCGACACCAATGTACAGCAGGGGGCCAAGGTCGTGGATGCGCTCCGTGAAAGTCTCTACAGTGCACCGGAACCACTGCCCGAAAAGGTCACAGTGCGCGTGGAGCAGAAAACATGGGATCATTTGCGCGCACGCCTCGCATCAGAAGCTGAAGCACGTAGTAGCCGATCGGATGTCACGTGCGCTTTTCTCTGTGATGACATTTCGCAGTGCTATGAAACATTGAGTGTGCTCCATCAGAAGTGGCAGCACGAAATTCTCTCGTTCAAGGATTTCATCAATGCACCGGCCATTAATGGTTATCGTGGATTGCACACGACGATCATTCTCAAAGAAGGCACGCGCGTGCGATGCAAAATTCGCACGAGGGAAATGCAGAAATATGCCAGGAAGGGCGTATCGATCTTCTGTTTTGACGATAAGGCCATCGGAATAATGGAGTATTTGCCTTGGACTGAGCGCATCGCGCCGCTCTCGAAAGACACAGAAGATAAGAGCCAGGAATTCTGGGATAGCCTGCAAAATGATATTCTCGGTAAATCCATCTTCATCTATGGACCCGATGACACCACCATTCAGTTGCCCACGGGAGCCACGGCTCTCGACGGAGCGTTCTACCTTTTTAAAAATAAGGCACTCAAGACCAAGGCGATCAAAATCAATGGCAAAGAGATGCCCTTCTTCACTGCATTGAACGGCGGAGATTCGCTCTCACTGGAACTTGCCAGCCGCCAAACGGTGACACGCGACTGGCTCGAATGGGTGCATACGGGAGTGGCCATTGCTGCGATCCGTTCACTACTGGGATCCGCATCGTGTCAGCAGAAAATTGAAAGTGGCAAACGTATTCTTCAGGAGGCCATGATCAAGCAAGCACGTGGATACCTGAAGGAATTCACCGAAGAGAGTCTGCTGACAGGTATCCGCACCCTCGGGCACAACTCTCTCGAAGAAGCCTTCATCGCCATCGCCGACGGCCATTTGCAACCCTCGGTCGCCATATCCGCAATTTTTCAACCCGCAAAACCCGGAGAGGATTCCTCGCCCGAAAAGATCCGCTGCACCGTGCGCTTTCAGTTTCCGAGCGCTTCGTTAAACGATCTTCTCAAACGCATGCTGTTCCTCGAAGAAAAATACGGCGTCTCGCTGGGTGACCTGCAGATCGTTCCCTCCAGTCAGCAAACGACAAAAATTATCCTGCACATCAGTCTCTCGACAGAAGAGCAGCAATCCATTGCCACGGGATTGCGTGCGATGGGTGCGGAACATGTGCGTGTACTCCAAAAACACTCGATAACCAGGCAAGTGCTGACGGTGATCCTCATCTTCACACTCTGGGGTTTCGACCCCATCTTTGCGCACTTGCTTCTCAAGACACATCAAATCTCGGCACTTGACCTCACGATTGTTCGCTTCTTTTCACTACTCGGCTTAAGCGCAGTAATGCTGCTCTGGGTTCGCTTGCACTCCCCGCTCCGTTTTGTTTCCCTCCCGCTGCGCAGCAAGACACTCTGGCTCTCGGTGGGGTCACTGTTCCTTGTAGCGTTCTTCACGTATCTCTCTCTCGAACGAACGCTCCCCTCTCACTACACCATTCCCATGACGGCTTCGGGCTTTATGCTCACAACCATAGTCAACCGTAAACGCTGGAAGACACTTCTTGCCTCATGGGGATGCTTCGGCATTGGCGTCTTGCTTCTCATCACTGCTACACCCTCTTGGACTCTCCGTGGCATACTGTTCACATTCATCGCCATTGCTGCATTTACGGTATTCTCGATCACCAGCGAACGATACAAACGACTGGAAAACGTGGATGTGCGCGCTGCGCAGTACTTCTTTGTGCTTTCGTTCTTCTGTGCACTTCTCGTTCTACCCCTACTTCCGTCAGCACACCTTCTGCAGTACGCCATGCCCGTCATTGCGCGCATGATTCTGTTCAGCATATTCTTCGCCGGCCTGCCCTATTACATCTACTACTACCTCCTCTCGCATCGAGAAATTGATTTCGTGATGAAATTCTCTTTCCTGCTGATTTTTGCGACGATCATTGGACAGGCGATCCTCATGAATCAGGTCACATACATCACATTCCTCGCTGGTACCATTGTGGCAGTGGGTGCAATACTTCCTCTCGTCATCAACACAACAAAACAACGTCGCCCCTGAGATCTTACGTGCTCTTGTATTACACATTTGCCCCAAACTGAGCACGGGCATTCTTGTCAATCCCGGAACTCAACGCTGCAGCTTCGCCGAGATTTGCA
Source organism: uncultured Candidatus Peribacteria bacterium (assembly GCA_964404805.1). Taxonomy (GTDB): domain Bacteria; phylum Patescibacteriota; class Gracilibacteria; order Peribacterales; family Peribacteraceae; genus Peribacter. The sequence goes on along the minus strand of CAYOLJ010000006.1, from coordinate 13,047 downwards.
GCCATCCATCCTTCGGTCGAGAGCACGTATCCCGGACAGGTCTTATCGTCCTGCACGTATTTGCGTTGGGCCAGTAGACAGCTGTATCGAGTACCGATATCACTGAAGCCGCGTTGTCGGAAAAAGTCCTGACTGGCGTCGTTATTTCCCTGAGGCACTGCTGCATCATCCACCGCACATGCCTGTCTGCCGCCATCGTCAACCAGATCGACCATCTGTAATCCCTTGTGCCGCCAGAGAAGAACCCGGGAATACGCGTCTCTGAGCCATTGAGTACAGAGATGGCAGCACAGTAATGATGCCGCTCCCTGTACATCGGGATCCGCATTCAGTGTATCGAATATAATCGTGCTCCCTGCCTCTTCTTCCAGCTTTGATCTGCTCACGCCTGCATCGAATCTGAGACTCTTGAGTATGGCGAGCAACTGTGCAACATGCTGGTCACGCTCTGGCGTGCGCTTATCAATGGATGCAATTTGCGATCGTGTCCATGTTGCCCAAGCTAGAATCCTCCTTGGTCCTTCGCGCGAGATTAGCGCCTTACCCTCGTAGATAGACTTGACTCTATTTCCTTTACGTGAAGATCCTCCTAACCGCATTTCGAGCGCTGCTGCGAGATCTCTTTTGATCTGCTCACAGATGGAGGGAGCCGACTCTTCTGGTTTTTTTCGAAGAAGTGGTGGCGTGTTGAAATCGTGCAACATACCACCGCGTTGTTCCTCTCGTTCTTTAAGGGCCTGTTGATACTCTCGCAGGCGCCCTTCTTTAATCGCCGTGATCATCTCGATCGGCAAGAGAGAGCGCTGATAGACTCCTTCCACCCCTGATTCGCCCCCCACGTCTCCAGAGAGCAAACGCACAATCTGCGTGCTTTCCCAAAGCGCTTTCCCCGACCATTCGCCGTGGCATTCCCTCTTGCCCCTACCACTCGCTCGTGTGTGCTCCTCCTGCACAAGTGACGCGAAATCCTGATCCAGATGACCTGAAGAATCGGGGCCGTGATCTGTGGGACGATCAGTCATTGATACAACGCATGAACCCCCAAATACGGGGATTGGGTGCGCCATGATACGGGAATTAGTATTTCTGTGCAATAAATCAGCAGAGCTTTCAAGTACGAAGGAGGGCTCAAAATCTGCCTGATTATCGGGGTTTTCTCGGGATTCCAGAAATTCTATTCGTCCCTCGAGTCTGCCGTACCGGTACCGCGTTGGATCTGTTGTCTGCAGACCGATGGGGTTGATCATCTGAACTGCCTGTAATCGTGCGTACGCACTGAACTATGTATGCTAGGAGATCACGAACATCTACCTGACACGACTGTAGAACTTCCGGATGGAGTGTGCAGTAGTTTTGACCAATGGCTGCTGCGAGCTCCGGAATTTCGCGACCCCGCAACGAAGCTTCATATCGGCGACGCAAAACGAGGATGATATGGCCAAAAAGTGCTTCTTTTACGGCAACTTCATGCTCCAAATCAATTGGAACGCTATGCTCCAGGGTTGTTTGATCGCTATGACACGACGAAGAATCCCCCTTGCTCGGATTGAGCACTTCGCCTCCCAGAACACTCTCGGGGTCATCGCCCACAACAGAGAGTTCCGTCCGTTGTCTTGGTGCAACACGAACCTCCACGGTGGGATCACGCAGGCCAGTTTCTGGAGCTCTTTTAGGCATCGCTTCCATTCTCGCTTTTATCCAGCGTTCGTCAATATAAATGCGTGCAAAATTGGCAAGAGGCAAAGAATGATGTGCGGACACAAAGCAAAAAATATGCCGGGGAATCCTGGTGACAAGAAAGGGAAATGGTAGGATGTACAGCTACCTTTTCCTTCTTCCCCGTGCAGGAATTCCCTTCCGCCAGAGAGCTGCTCGGAGACCTCGTCTCCCGAGAATCACACACGCCGCAGGGAGAGCGAGCACTGGCGGAATACATTGCGCAACTGGCCGAACGGTGGGGGTTGGGCGTCGTGGGGATCCACGAGTATCCGGCTGGCGTACCGTTCGCCGAACTTTATCCTCCGCCCCTCAATGTCACCATCGATATCAACTCTGAAAACACTGCCAAGCCCGGTGAGATGCTGTGGTTCGGTCACTTCGACTCCATCGATCCACGCACGCACTATCCGCCTGAATACCAAGGCGATCCGTACATGCTCACACTCGATCGCAACGATCCCGATGTTGTCAAAGGTCTTAAGAGTGCCGACATGGCTGCCGGTATCGTGAGCAAGTTCCAAGCCGCGTGGCAGCTGAAGCAGCTACGATCACACATACGACACTCCGTCCGCATCCTGCTCGTGGGAGGTGAAGAGGGGCAGTCGCACGGCATCTACGCAGCACTCAATAAGCACGATAACCTGGTGGAAGGCGCTCAGTGTGCTGTATCAACGGACATCGAAGTCGGCACGAAGATCGACGATGTTCCGCTGATCTGCATCGGGCGACCGGGGCGCATCGGCCTGCGGCTCATCGTGAAAGGAAAGGGCATGCACACCGGCGCAGCCTGCACAGCGAATCCTGCGAAACTCGTCTCGGTCCGTCAAGCAATTATCCAACTGGCACTGCCTGAAATCAGATTCCCCCAACGAGAAGAAGAGCACTTTCGTGCGTTGATGCCACGCACCGCTGCCGTTGCGCGAGACTGGCAGCCAGGAAATCCCGAAACACGAACTGGCGCTCGACAGGAGAACATGAGCGTGCCGGGCGCCGCGACGATCGACATCGATGTGGTTAATGGAAATCCTGCACTTTCTCCTGCCGATATCATCTCTATCATCCATGAAGAGATTGACCGGAAATTATATGAGTTCGGTATCACCGATACTGACGTTGTGGAGTTTCGTGGTGAATCTGAAAGACGAACACCGCACTTAAAACCGTACCTCGATCATCCTGATCACACGTGGGTGAAGACGGTTGCCTCATGCATGCATGCAACCACCGGCGTGCAACCAATGATCAAAGCGGGTAAAGGAACGGCAGATGAAGGGGCTGTCGTCCACGCCATGGGTATTCCGACCGTGATTCTGCCCCCCATCTGTGAAGGGGAGCACACTCACTACGAACGTGTACGTCTGAGTAGCATTGATCGAAACGCGGCAACACTGAGAAAGTTGGCACTCTTGGAAGATCCCCTCACGCACGTCGACTACCGATGAGAATGGAGGGCAATGGAGCACACGCCGCAAGGCGGATATGCTAATCTCTGGGCATGTTCGACTCTGTAGACCCCAAGCAGCGGCTACCCGAACTGGAGGAAGGCATTCTGCGCTACTGGCAGGGGGAAGATGTCTTCAAGCGCAGTGTGAAGCAACGCAAGGGAGAGAAGAATGATACACACGCTTCGTTCTCGTTCTACGACGGCCCCCCCTTCGCCACAGGCCTGCCACACTACGGGCACCTGCTGGCAGGCACGATCAAGGATGTGATTCCGCGTTACCAGGCGATGCGAGGAAAGTATGTGGAGCGACGCTTCGGTTGGGATTGTCACGGTCTGCCGGTTGAGAATCTGATTGAGAAGGAGCACAACATTACCTCGCATCAGCAGATCGAAGAGATGGGTATCTCAAAGTTCAATGAGCTGTGCTGCGGATCGGTGCAGCGCTACACCAAAGAATGGCGCACCGTCGTGGAGCGGATGGGGCGCTGGGTAGATATGGACTGGGATTACCGCACGATGGATCCGGAGTACATGGAATCGATCTGGTGGGTGTTCAGCGAGCTACATAAGAAAGGGCTCGTGTACGAGGGGCGCAAAGCCATGCACATCTGTCCCCGCTGCGAAACGCCTCTCTCAAACTTCGAGGTGACACAGGGATACAAGGATATCGATGACACAGCTGTCACATGGAAATTCAAACTGAAGGGCGAAAAGAATGCATTCGTTCTCGCCTGGACCACCACCCCGTGGAGCACGCTTTCCACAATGGGGCTCTCCATCAAGCCGGATGCAACGTACGTCAAAGTCCGTTCCGGCGATGAAGATCTTATTATGGTGAAGAGTCGCGTCTCTGAAATAATGAAAGGAACAGAGGACTTCGAGATCGTCGATGAATTCCTCGGGAAGAAGATGGTGGGCAAATCGTACGAGCACATCGCGCCGTGGTACGGAGAGATTCCGGAAGTCAAAAAAAACCCGTACGTCTATCACATCTTTGCCGCGGAATACGTGGATCCGTCGGAGGGAACCGGAATTGTAACAATCAACGGATCGTACGGAGAGATTGATATGGAAGCGGCGAAGCAAAACAAGCTTCCCATCGTCATGGATGTGCAGATGAACGGCCACTTCGGGCCGGAGGCAGGACCCTACGCGGGCATGCACGTGGAAGACGGGGAGAAACAGCTTATTAATGACTCCCGCAATAATGGACATATCTGGCGCACAGAGACCTATCGGCACAGTTATCCGCACTGCTGGCGGTGCGAGACATCTCTGCTCAATTACGCCACGAACTCGTGGTTCGTGAATGTAGAGAAGATCAAAGAAGACCTACTCAAAGCGAATGCGCAGACAGAGTGGGTACCCGCGCATCTGCGTGACGGCCGTTTCGGCAAGTGGCTGGAGGGCGCACGCGACTGGGCGATTAGCCGCAACCGGTACTGGGGAACACCCCTCCCCATCTGGCGCTGCAAAGACACAGGCGACCTGACGGTGATCACCGGCCGCGACGAGCTTATGGCACAGCAGAAGATCCGGTTCACCAAGGTGACGGTGCTGCGTCACGGCGAGAGTGAGGGCAACTTGATCCCCATCTATCAGGGAACGCCGCCCGGCACTCCCCTTACAGACACCGGACGAGCACAGGCGAAGGAGGCTGCAAGTTTCCTGAAGAAAGGAGAAATCAGCGCCATCTACTGTTCGCCCTTGGCACGCACGCGCGAAACGGCAGAAGTGATTGCCAAGGCTCTGGGTGCGCCCATCATCGAGGATGAGCGACTGCGCGAAGTCAGTTTTGGGGAGTACGAAGGCAAGACCGTGGACTACTCTGACTTAACCTTCGTCAAAGCCCGTCGAGCCCACAAACTCGAAACAGGATCGCCCGAGAGTATCTATCACTTTCCGGGTATGGAGACGTGGAGTGCGGTACAGAAGCGGATCGGCGAATTTCTTACCGAAGTCCTCCCCCTGCATCGCGGCGCACACGTTGTTATCGTCACACACGCTGATCCCATGCAGAATATCCGACATTTCTTTAACAAAGAAGATCCACTCAAGCTGAGCCATCAGCCGTACCCCAAGTACGCCGAGCCAGCATCGTTCTTCTGGGACCAGCGCACAGGGTCGCAACTCGATCTACATAAGCATGTTGTGGATGATGTGACGTGGGGAGCGTCGCCACAGAAAAGTGATGTCTCTCTCACCGTTGTCCGTCACGGGCAGACCGACTGGAACGCCCAAGACATCGTGCAGGGCGGGAATACCGATACACCACTCAACGAGACAGGAAAAAGCCAGGTGCAGGCTCTGACCAAGAAGCTGAAGAAGCGAAAATTTGACGTGATCATCTCTTCAGACTTGAAACGCGCCGTCGAGACGGCAGAGATCCTGAGCACGGAACTCAAGGTGCCGCACGTCGCACAGTGGCCAGAACTCCGAGAGCGCGACATGGGTGTGTGGAGCGGCAAACCTGAGCGAGACTGCGCGACCGCTCTCCCGCAGGGAGGAACCGCGAATCCATCGTTGTTCCAAGGAACACCAGAAGGTGGTGAGAGTTTCGAAACATTTCTGCAGCGACTGGCCGGCGCACTGCAACGCATCCGCACAGAGTACTCAGGTAAGCGTGTGCTCGTGGCCTGCCACGGCGGCCCGATGAAATGCATACAGACACTGGTTGACAACCTCTCTTTCGCTGAGGCTGCCGCTGTCGATCCCAAGAATGCCGAGGCGATGGATTTCACGCTATCGGCGCCCATGCAACGTATTCCCGAAGTGCTGGATTGCTGGTTTGAATCGGGCTCTATGCCATACGCGCAGGGCCACTTTCCCTTCGCCTTTTCTCATCACAAGAAGAAGCTCCCCAATGGATTTCCGGCAGACTTCATCGCCGAGGGTATGGATCAGACGCGCGGGTGGTTCTACACCCTGATGATCCTTTCGTCCGCCCTCTACAAGAAACCCGCCTTCTTCAACTGCATCGTCAACGGCATCGTGCTGGCGGAGGACGGCAAAAAGATGAGTAAGCGCCTCAAAAACTATCCCGAGCCCACCGAAGTCGTGAACCGCCACGGGGCGGATGCCGTGCGCTTCACCCTGATGAGTTCCCCTGCAGTAAAGGGAGAGGACCTGCGCTTTTCAGAACAACTGGTGGAAGAGACTGTGCGTTCGGTACTGCTGCCACTCTGGAACGTCTACAGCTTCTTCGTAACGTACGCCAACGCAGCGAAGTTTGAACCGGTGACAAGCCGGCGTCATTCGAGCCACCCCTTAGATCAGTACATCCGGGCAGAAGTGCAGGATCTGGTGAACCGCATGACACTTCAGCTTGACCGCTACGATCTCTCCGCCGCCTGCAGTGAGATTCACGATACGATCGACGCCCTCACAAACTGGTACGTGCGTTTGTCACGCCGCCGATTCGCCGGCAAGGGGGACATCGATGAGGAGGATGCGAGCCCGTCTGCCGAGCTGGAAGGACATGAGGGAGAACAATTGGATGCGCTCGCGACCCTGTACGACGTGCTGCTCACGCTCTGCCAGACCCTCGCCCCCTTCTGTCCGTTCATTACCGATGCCATCTACGTGAACCTCGTGCCCGAGGAGCACGGTTCGGTGCACCTCACCGACTGGCCCGATGTGCGCCCTCTTACAAAACAGGAACACTCTCTCATCGATCGTCACCGTCTGCTGCGGCTTTTGGTCTCGCTGGGGCACGGCATTCGCGCGGGCAAGAAGATCAAAGTGCGCCAACCACTCCAACGTGCCGTTGTCGCGCTGCCGCCCGCACTCGCTACGATCGCACTCACGGCAGAAGACCGCCAGCTTCTCGCAAATGAGCTTAATGTGAAAGACATAGAATTCACCGATGATCCGGGGGTGCTCGCACTGCGCATCGCACAGGTAGACGCACGCAAAGTGGGTCCGCGGCTCGGCGCACGCGTGCAAGAGATCATCACCGCAGGAAAATCCGGTGACTTCGCTGTACAGGACGACGGCGCCATTCTGATTCTGGATGAAGTACTCGCTCCCGACGAAGTCGCCATCGCCTACCGTGGTACAGAAGGCGCAGATGTCGCTGCCGATCACGGTGTGGTCATGAGTATGGATACCGCGATCACCGAAGAACTGAAACGCGAAGGATTGGTGCGTGATCTCATTCGCGTCGTACAGAAGCTGCGCAAAGAAGCCGGTTTACACTTTACTGATCGTATCGCACTGCAGATTGACGGATTGCCGGATGTACTGAAGGAACACGGCAAAACCATCGCACAAGAGACGAACGCTGCCTTGCAACAGAATGACGGGCCAGCGCAGGAGATAGAGGTGGATGGAGTGAAAGTAACAGTGCAACTGGCGAAGCTGTAGAACATCCCGCCTTCCTCCGCTACACTGCTCGCCATGGCCGACTCTTCGGGTTCACTGCCGCTCAAGATCACGATGAAGGCGATATTGAATGTCGCACTCGTCTGGGTGATGGCAACGTACCTCGATCAGTACTTCGCACTCACGGGAGGGTGGCGCGCGATCATTATTGTCGGCGCACTCTTAACGCTGCTCAACCTGCTCGTGCGCCCGGTACTCGCCATTCTCACGCTCCCTTTAAAGCTCTTCGCGACGATCCTCGCTGTGATTGTGGTGAACGGACTCTTTGTATGGCTCGTGCACCTGCTCGTGCTCAAGATGGATCCTGCCGTCGTGGGATTGGAGATTTTTGGCGGTGTGTGGGGCTGGATCGTAGTTGCTTCCGCGATCGGATTTGCCAACTGGGTGATGAAAGAAATTCTTCGCTAAACGTCACAACTTCTTCTGCACGAAATCGTGCAACGCCCATGAGAGCCCTTTGATAACCACATTCGATGGTGCTTCGTGATGCGACCAGATGAAACCAAACTCCTTCTCGCTTTTCTGAAATCCAAAGACGATGAAGCTGGGAACATCAAGATCTTTGAGGAATGCTTCGATGCGCTTCTGTAGCTCTGCTTGATCCATAGAATAAGGGGAAGATGCGAGCAGCGTAGAGGGTCGATTCGAAAATCGCCAATGACCAATCGTGCCTGTGGTACGATACCTCACGAAAACCCCCGCCCATCCCCATGCGTCTGACTCGCTGGTTCCTCTCACTCGCACTCGTCGCTCTCGGATTTCTTCCGTCCGCTGCTGCGGCGATGTTCTTTCATGACGTGCCCGACACGCATCCGTATGCCGAGTCGATCGAGCTCCTCAGGCAACGCGACATCGTGCAGGGGTTCGTCGTACCGGGAGAGTATCGCGTCTTTTGGCCCGAATCACCCGTCACACGCGCAGAATTTGTGAAGATGATCGTGCACGCTCTTTCACCGCAGACACTCATCGACGGCTGTATTGACGACGAATCATCGCTGCAAAAATTCGGCCTCGGCATGCAACTATCGGATGTGCCGTCGGATACCTGGTTCGCGCCGTCAGTCTGTGTGGCGTGGTCATACGGGTTCATCTCGGGATACGGGGATGGCACGTTTCGCCCTGATCGCCCCATCACCCTCGCCGAAGCGGCGAAGATTCTCTCAATCGCTTTCAAGCTCGCCCCGGTCAAAATCCCAGATTTAGACCTCCTCGGTACGGAGTGGTACAAACCCTACTTGCACTATCTCGACACGACAAAGGCGATCCCACCGACAGCGCAGGACTATGCGCACATCCTCACGCGGGGAGAAATAGCCGAAATGCTCGCGCGACTCCTCAAACTGCCATCAGAGCTAGCGCCTGAGCAACGCATCGCTCTCGATGAAGTGGAGGTGGCAAACCCCGTCACGTGGACACAGGTTCTCAATAAAGAGCTTGGCTACGCACTCTCGTATCCAAATTCATGGCCCTCTCCGCACCTCGTCACCCGTGGCACGTACGACGGAACGATCTTTCCCAAACTGCGTTCCCTCTGGAAACTCTACGTCGGTCCCCAGAAGGAATGCTGGGGATGGAACGCCTGCGTCGAGACCGATTTCTCTCTCACGGGCTTTCCTTTAAGTGAGGTACATGACTCGATTGCAGAACTGAACGAGGCGACAAATGTCTCGATTCTCTCTGATGAAACAGTTGAAACCACTCGCACCATCCTCTATGAAGAAACGCAATCCTGCACGGCCCGTAGTGCCTTCGTCGTGACACCCCACCATTTCGTGCGCTTTTCGCTGCACTGCGGAAGTTTGCTCCATAATCCTGAAACAGCGTTTATGCGCATGTTAAGCAAACTGCAGGTATTGGACGATTGAGTGAGCACGATGCGTGTTCAACCCCTGTTGCACGAAGGAGAAGAATGGTTCACAATCCCCTCCTTCTTTCCCGCCTTTTCTATGCTGACTCGTCCCCTCTCTCTTCTTCTCTCGCTCGCGCTGTTCGCGCCTAATGCGGCAGTTGCGTACTTTCCCAGAGATATTCTGCTTCCTCCACCTGTTCCCACTCTGTTCGTGGAAGAGCCCATGGCAACGATCTTGCCGCCACTACTGCCAGCCGTAGAAACCGTCGCCTACACATGGAACAGCGGTGAAACTATCAAGCGTTCCACCTTTGTGGCAGCCATCGTGCGCCGGCTCTACAAGCCTTCTCAGCGCTGCTTCCCCAAGCTCTCGGAATCTGATTATTCCCTGCTGGCACGCGATGTCGAGAAAGATGCCTCATACGGCATCGACCTGTGCACAGCTATGCGCGCGGGAATCATGCGCGGCTTCACAGACGGTACCTTCCGCCCGAATGCCCTCGTGACACGCGCCGAGGCCGCCAAGGCGCTGGCTAAGGCTTTTCAATTGGCTACGGATACCACAGATCCAAATGAATGGTGGTCCGCTCACTACGTCAAAGCCCTCATTGCCGGCGGTGCACTCTCGGCTGATGCTAATCTGAATGGCCCCATCACCCGCGGTGAATTATCGAAGATGCTGTGGACGGTGCGGGCCATGAAGAAGGCGCAGTAAAGATTTTCTTCGCATATTGAAACGTCACCCCGATCGCGAGAGAGGGGTGGTGTTTTTTGTGGTAATGATGCCAAAGGAGCCTACAATGGCGCTCTCGATCGTTCACATCATGGGGATGACAGGTTTCGACAGCGTGATACTGGTGAAGTTTCGCTTCTGTTCGGGATGGCAACGGTTCCCGTACCCACTGTTGCAAACAATATCTGCCACTGCAGATGTACCGGCGGTCTTCAAGAAGGCGTTCGCGAGTTTCGCGCCCGCCCTTGCAGTCGCCTAGGTTCGCTCTATGCGGACACGTCTCACTCTGGATTCTCGCTAAGGAGATGAGACGTCACTAGCGAGGCAGTGTCACCGTCTGATGTCGCGGTGACGCGGTCAACCAGGCATCATCCCTCTCACCCGTTCTCTGCTTCTCTCTGACGGGTTGCGAGTACGAGAGGAGCACGACAGTACAAGCAGCTGCACTACACGTTGGACCCGGGTTCGATTCCCGGCATCTCCACCATTCTTTATCTCAACGAACAAGTATTCCTTCCTTCGCTATACTCCCCTCATGTTCGGTTTCACCTTAGAAGAGCTGGCAATCCTGCGGCCATTGAAGACGCCTCGCAAGATTCAGGATTATCTCGATACGCTGGCGATGAATTTTGAAGTGAACGGCGATACGTGTTTATCGCCGCGGAGAGTACTGAGAGAGCGGCACGCCCACTGCATGGAAGGCGCCATGCTCGCCGCGGTGGCCCTACGGCTTGTGGGATTTAAGCCGCTCGTGATGGACCTCAAGGCGACTAGGGAAGATGAGGACCACGTTGTCGCCCTGTTTCAGATCAAGAAGCACTGGGGCGCCGTCAGCAAGACAAACCACGGCGTGCTGCGCTACCGCGAGCCCGTGTACCGCACGGTGCGCGAACTTGCACTGTCGTACTTTCACGAGTACTTTTTGGGGGACGGACGCAAGACGCTGCGCTCCTACTCCGTGCCTGTGAATCTTTCGCGATTCGATGTACAGGGCTGGATGACGGATGAGGAGAACGTGTGGTACATTCCGGAATTTCTGGATGACGCGCGGCATTTCGAAATTCTCTCGCGGTCGCAAATTGCAGGATTGCGGAGGGCGGACCGGATTGAGCGCAAGAAATTCGTGGGCACTGAATGGACCGATCCACTGAAGCAGAGCCGCTAGTGCGTCGCATCAGGCTTCGCCCGTCTGCGGCCACCCCTCTGCCGGCGGTAGAACGCACGAGAAGGTCATGCCAGGTTTTCCATCCACCTCTTCGTTCTTCTGTGCCTCGAGAATACCTCCGAAGTGTCTCTGAATGTTCTCTCGCAGAAACGTGAGGCCCATGCCGGTTCCTCCAAAACGCTGCGTCGTCGTTTTGCCCGACTTAAAGAGCTCTTCAGGATCGCGATCACCAATCCCCGGCCCGTCGTCGTTCACTTTGAGCAGAAGGCTGCCGTCCTTGCGCAGGATGATCGACACGGTCAGATAACTTCCCTTTTTCGTCTCTTCCATGACCTTGAGTGCGTTCATGATCAGTTCTGAAAGTGTTTCTTCGACGAGCCCTGCGCGGGGAATCAGATCCTGCGTTTGTTGTTCCTCAGGAATATTCGTCGCAAATTCTATCTTGTAGGCAAGCTCCTCCACCTTGAGAACGTCACGTAGAATCTCTTCAATTCGAAACTCCAGTCGCTCCTTGACGCGGGTGAAATTGCCCGCAGATGTGATGCTCTGTGATGCTTCACGAAAACGATCATGAAATGCATTCTTCGTAATGAAGTATTTTTCGAGAAGAAATTCGAGTCGTGCCTGTGCAGTATGCGATCCGGTTCCACCGATTTCCTGCAGGATGATTTGACGAGAGTTTTCGGCAGCCTTGGTATCTCCACGCTCCAGCTCTTTCGCCAGCGCATCACACGTTGGGGCGATGACCATGTGCATAAACTTAGGACAATGGTGTGCTATTTCCGACATAGCGAATGCCCCAACAGACCCCAGGGTTCTGCTCGCTGATCGCTGGATTTCTGCCAGTAGACGACTTGTGCGATCAACAATGGCCACGGCGCGAGCGCTCCAATCTTTCGCTTGCGATGCCTCAGGGATCCCCTGTTCTAGACCTGCGGTAATCTCTGCAACGAGCTCTTTTGCATCAGGCAGTACCGTCCACTCAATGACCGGTACGAGCATTTCGTCAATAAACCGCTGCTGCAGTTGCTCCGGCTCTTCATCAGGCTGCTGTGTAAACGAGGTGATCAATGCGCCAGCCTTGGTCTTTGTCTGCTGACCCTCAACACCGCCTGTCGCACCCTTGGGAGGACCCTTGAGCTCTGGCGATTCTGGTGTTTGTGGATGTTCGTTGGACATGACCGTGTAAGAACAAGAATCACTCTTTGATTGTAAGGCCGCGGGCGGCGAGCACCTGCCGGTACTTCTCGACTACTTCACGATGCCGTTGGTGCACAATGGCGCTCGACGGATGTTCAGCGAGCGCAGAGGCAGCGACTTCCAATGCCGTCCGGAGTGCCCGCAGTTCGTCATCCAGAGAAATCGTTCCTTCAGGGAGAGCTACTGGGCCGTGTGAGGGAGAAGTTTCCGTTAACATGGATGTCTCATTATAGCAGATGTGGGCCGATTGCGCATCCAGCCTCACTCCTCTGTCTTATTCGCCAATGATCTTGATCAAGACTCGTTTTGGTCTCTGCCCATCGAATTCTCCGTAAAAAATGGCCTCCCACGGTCCAAGGTCGAGTTTGCCCTTGGTCACAGCAACCGTTACCTCGCGCCCCATGATCTGGCGTTTCAAGTGTGCATCGGCGTTGTCCTCACCTGTACGATTATGGTGGTAGACATCGGGTGACACATTGAAGGGAGCAAGCTCCTCCAGCCATCGTTCGAAATCCTCATGCAGACCCGATTCGTTGTCGTTCACGAAGACCGAT
>CAYOLJ010000005.1:0-30047 GCA_964404805.1 uncultured Candidatus Peribacteria bacterium | reverse complement strand
TGGTTTGTCCTTGTTGTAGTCACCGATCTCTTCGCGTGCCTTTTCGATACCGGCATCGGGCACACCCACGGCATTGAGCGTCCAATGCTCTGTCGAAATGATCGTAGGGTTGGGATGCCCCTTGTGCTCCGAAAGCCATAAAGATTTGGTTGTGATTCCGCCCGCTCCACTTTGCGATACACGCCGCCAGCTCGATGCCGTGATTCCCCAAATGCCCGACGCGAGAACAGTGGGGTTTTGGAAGGTGACCCCGAGGACCGTCTGGGAGAGGTTCATCGGTCGCCAGTATGCAGGAAGCGACGATCAGGATCCAGCAAAACCCGCACTTCTCTCTATCGCTCCGGCCGCCGCAGCAGCCAGATCCCCGCGTAGCTTAAAGGGGTGTAGAGCACGCCCATGCCGAACTTGAAGAGCCACCAAGGAATCGCCATAAGCACGATCACTTTGAGCGGATACACACCGATGAAAGCGATAGAAAACCAGATTGTGGTATCAATGAGCTGCCCCCAGAGATTGGAGAGATTGGACCGCAGCCAGAAGTGCTTACCGCCCAACCTCGCCTTAAGGAAGAAGAAGGAAAAAACATCCTGGTACTCCCCCACGATGAACGCGATCAGCGAGGCGAAGGTGAAGCGTAGGGAGAGACCGAAAATCTGGTTGTAAGCGTCGGGCATGCGGAACTCTGCGGAAGTAGGCATGACGTTACTGAGCGCATTGAAGAGGAGGAAGACCACGAGGCTGAGAAAGCCCATTCGCACGAAGGCGCGCGCATGGGCTTTGCCGTAGACCTCGCCAACAACATCCGTCATGAGGAAGACAATAGGAAAAGCGAAGATTGCGGTCGAGAGATGCGTGCCGAAAATGAACGGCATGATCTTGATGCCGACGGTATTCGAGACGAAGAGGGCAGTGAGATAGAGCGTGAGCGCGAGGACGATTTTGCGGTCGAAGACGGGACGATTAGATGACGATGAAACGGAATCCATGGAGTTGGAGAGAGGAAGAGTAGTGCGTTATGAGATAGCAGCCTTCATGAACGCTGCGAAGAGCGGATGCGGACGGTGCGGACGGCTCTGGAACTCGGGATGGAACTGCGATCCGAGCATGAAGGGATGACCCTTTACCTCCACGATCTCCATGATCCCCTGCTCCTCCCACTCACCGGAGAACACGAGACCCTTCTCTTCGAGCTTCTTGCGAAGCGCATTGTTGAACTCGTAGCGGTGGCGGTGGCGCTCCGAAATTTCTTTCACGCCATAGGCCTCGAACGCCTTCGTGCCCTCCTTGAGCGTGCACTTGTACGCTCCGAGACGCAGCGTTCCTCCCTTGGACCGGCCGGCATGCTGACCGGGAAGGAAGTGCACCACATACTTCGACTTGGGCAGCTTCCCCGCTTCGTCGAATTCCTCGCTTGTGAGCGCAGGATCTTTGAGCATGGAACGTGCAAACTCAATAGCGAGGATCTGCGAGCCTAAGCAGAGCCCGAGGTACGGCACCTTCTTCACGCGCGCGTAGTGCGCCGCGGCAATCTTGCCTTCGATGCCACGAAGTCCAAAACCTCCCGGAATCACCAATCCCTTGCAGGATTCGAGCTTCTTCCACTCTTCGGCGTGTGCCTTCTGTTCCTCGGCGCTGGCACTCGAAGCAGGCTTTTCGAGTAGTGTGGAATCAACCCAGACAACCTCTGCCTTGTGCCCTGCATGTACCGCAGCCGCCTTGATTGCCTCGATGACGGAGAGATAGGCATCTTCGAGATCCGTGTACTTGCCCACAAGCGCAATCGGCACCGCCTTCTCTGCAGCGGCATAGCGCTCACGACCACGCTCCCACTCAGACATATCGGGCGAGAGCTCGCCGAGCGCGAGTTCCTCACCAATGATGCGCGCGATATTGTACTTCTGAAAATTAAGCGGCACGTCGTAGATGGAATTCACCGTGAGTGCCGGAATGACCGCCTCCTCGCGTACATCGCAGAAACGTGCGATCTTTTTAAGGAGCTCCGGCGCGATACGATAGTCCGCGCGCGCCAGAATCATATCAGGCTGGAGTCCATGACGACGAAGCTCGTTCACGGAGTGCTGTGTGGGCTTGGTCTTGAGTTCTTTGGATCCTTTAAGGTATGGCAGCAGCGTGAGGTGTATATGGAGAATCCGCCCAGAACCAAGCTCAGACTTGAGTTGGCGTACAGCTTCGAGAAACGGCGCTCCCTCAATATCGCCAACCGTTCCACCAATTTCGACCATCATAATTTCTGCTCCACTCCCTTCCGCCGCAGCAATAACTCTCTGCTTGATCGTATCAGTGATGTGCGGCACCACCTGAATTGTTCCGCCAAGAAAATCCCCCTTGCGCTCTCTGCCAAGCACATTGAGATACACTTGCCCCGTCGTGACCGAAGAAAGCCGACTCATCGGTTCATCGATGAACCGCTCGTAGTGCCCCAGATCCAGATCCGTTTCTGCACCGTCATCGGTGACGAAAACTTCGCCATGTTGGAAGGGACTCATCGTACCGGGATCCACATTGAGATACGGATCGAGCTTCTGTACGAACACTTTGTATCCACATGCCTTCATGATCGCTCCGATAGAAGAAGCGGCGATCCCCTTTCCAAGCGAGCTACAGACTCCTCCAGTCACAATGATAAAACGGGTCTCCATGCGCTTCTTCTTGGGAGAAGACTGGGGAGAAACCGGTAGTGGGGAACCTTTCGGTGGAATCATACAAAAAGTGGGCAATCCTTCCGGTGAACGGGGGAGGAGCCCGCCTGATATACTACTCTTTGGCGGTATTTGAGCAAGTACATTAATTCAAAATTACTTGGTTGACCGCGCAGAGAACGTCCATATGATCGCTCTTATGGAAGGGTTCTTTCTCCTTCCAGACTCCAAGGGTTCCTAGGCATCGGCAATCATCAGATTCATCTGATTCACCTCGCCTAGGAACCCTTTCTCAAGAAAATAAAACACCGCCCTTGCGGACGGTGTCTTGGACATCGTACGAAAATCGCCTTACTGACCACCAGTTGTCAGATGATTGGCGCGCTCCGTCATCTCGACGAGCGTGCGGCGCGTTACCTTCTGGAACGCAGAGTCAGAACCACCGGTCTGCACCAGTGACGACGGCAGAACGAGCATAGATTCAACATTATTAATAATGCTGCGTCGGCTGGGGCGCTGCCCTTGCGTGCTCTGCATACGTGCACCGCGCAGTGTACTAATACGAGTGGTAATGCGGGAACGCCGCAGGAGCGAACGACCGGTATCATCTTTCATCGCATCCTGACGCTCGCGAAGACGGAGCCCGGTTCGCACTCCCTCTATGGGCACGCGCTGTTCAGCCTTGGTCTTATTTTCGAGCAGACGACGCGAGATACGATTAGTCACGGCACCTGTATTCATCATGGCCATGGCTGGCATCGCTACAGAGAGCAGAATTGCTACGGAAGCGGAGATCGAAATTGCACGTTTCATAGTGACGTATGGAAAAGAATCAAAAGACGCTCTCAGCGTACTGGGGGGATACGCCAAGTCAATCGGAAAGGGTGTTGTCTCTTGATCAATGCACAACAACACAATTCAACAGACTGGCAAAAATAGGTAACAGAAGAAAACACGCACGATTACATCAATTTTCTCACCTTCGTCTTCATCCGGCGTGCAGTGCGCTTCGCCTTGCCCGCCGCTTTCTTCACCACCTTGCGTGCGGTGGAACCTGCTCCCTGAGCAGCATCCGAGGCGGCTTCTTCGGCGCGATTGACGAGTTTCCCCAGCTCTTTTCGTGCAGTTTCGAGTGTACCTTGAGCGTAGATCTTGGCCTTTTTCAAATTCTGCTGCACATCGTCACTCTCGAGGAACTCCTGTGCCTGCGCCGCAATCTTCTTACCGTCACGCTGCAGGTGTTTGCCGAGCAATCGTGCAGCGGTTTCTGCATCTTTGGCTTCTGCAAGATCTTTGCGCAACTTCTTATTGCTGAAGAGATACCCCGCCATTGCGCCGCCAAGTGTGCCGATGAGGAGAGAGAGTTTTTTCATAAACGAGAGAGGGAACCGAAGTACTGAGTATACAGGATGAGTATACAGGATGGCGAGAGGTGACACGCAAACACTACCCCAGCACCTTCGTCGTCGGGCGCACTTCTACGTTCCCCGAGCTACGATCCTTCACTTCGACTCCCCCTGCCTTCAGGCTCTTGAGTGAAACAATGACACGCGTGGGAATACCAAGAAGATCGGCATCGTTGAGCCGTGAACCGACTGATGCATTGATGCGATCATCAAGCAGACAGGCAACGCCCCTCTTCTGCAACGAACGATAGAGCTCCTGTGCGACGGTGAACGGCTCTTCGTCAGTGTCTTTAGCCAGCGGAACAATGAGAACACGTGCCGGTGCAATGTCTGCCGGCCACACGAGCCCAGCTTTATCGGCAAACGCCTCTGCAATGATACCCATGAGACGCGAGATACCAATGCCGTAGCATCCCATGAGAATGGGGTGCACCGTGCCTTTCTCATCGGTGTACACGAGCTTGAATGGATCAGAGAACTTCGTACCCAATTTGAAGATATTGGCAGCTTCGCTGGCACGCTCTTCGCGGAACTCTTTGCCATCAGTCACAGGGCACGTGGTTTTCTTGGGATCGTAGATCTCGTGATTCACCGCAATACGCTTGCCCTGTTTCTCAGCCTCGATGCTCACGAAAACGGCATCTTCACCCTGTGGTAGAAGCACCTGGTACTCATGGGAATACGGTGAGAAGGAGCCACCAGAGGCATAGGTGAGGTACGTGCGATCTGCCAGACCGAGACGCTCAAAGATCTTGTCGTACGCACCTTGCACTTTTTCGTAGTAACGATCGAGACAGGCAGCATCAGGGTGGAAGGAGTAGAGATCCTTCATGAGGAATTCCCTGCCCCGAAGAATGCCGGATTTTGCTCTCAGTTCATTGCGGAACTTCGTCTGGATCTGGTAGCAACCGAAGGGTAAATCTCTATATGAGTGGATGAATTTCTGCACAAGCGGCACCACAACTTCCTCGTGCGTGGGATTGAGCGCGTACTCCTGTTCCCCGGCTGCCGGTACGTGGAAGAGTGGCTCAAAGACTTTCTTATCCCAACGACCGGTTTTCTCCCAGTACTCACGCGGGGCGAGCGCCGACATCACGATCTCCTGCCCGCCGATGGCATCCATCTCTTCGCGAACAACCTGCTCAATCTTGCGTAGAACCTTGAGACCAAGTGGGAGAAAGGAATACACGCCAGCCATCGTCTTACTGATGTACCCCGCGCGCGTGAGCAGCTCCGCATTGACGCTCTTGGCATCGGCCACGGCATCTTTGGAGGTCTTGGTGAAAAGGTGAGAGAGGAGCATAGAAAGACGGAACGGGATCATCTTACACTAGAGA
This sequence comes from uncultured Candidatus Peribacteria bacterium, assembly GCA_964404805.1. Classification (GTDB taxonomy): domain Bacteria; phylum Patescibacteriota; class Gracilibacteria; order Peribacterales; family Peribacteraceae; genus Peribacter. The sequence goes on along the minus strand of CAYOLJ010000005.1, from coordinate 24,644 downwards.
GCTACTTCAAGAAGAAATCACTAGCTTAACCAAATTCCAATGACCGTCACCACAGCGCCAAAGGTAATACCGGCAAATACTTCCGTAAAAGAATGCCCCAATGTCTCTTTCAACCTATGGAAGTGCTGCAGCACATTGAGCACACGCGCCTGTTCGCCCAGTACTGCCCGCACCCCAATGGCGTCGTACCAGACAACGCAGGCGAAGACGACGGCAATCGCGAACTCCACGGAGTCCGCTCCTGTTTTGCGACCGACCACAATGAGGAGTGAGGTCACAAAAGCCGAGTGCGTACTGGGCATGCCACCCTGCTGAAAGAGATGTCTCTGCCTGGTGCCATGGAACTCATCGACAACGTACTTCACGATCTCTGTCAGCACGAGCACGACAAGAGGAATGAGGAAGAGGTACGTGTGCAGAAGATCAGAAAGTGGAGTCATGGTAAAAGTATAACGTGAAACATACTAAATCGCAGCGACGTCGCAGACTCCGCGATACGGACACCACTTACACGCCGAGGCACTGGGTGTTGGCCGATAATCCTTCGCTGTCATGCGCTCGTGAATGAGCTTGATCTGTGTGCGTGCATCTTTGAGCTGAGAAGCTGATCGCATCGTGGCCCGCTCCACTACACCTTCATCAGAGAGAAAGAGTAGGAGAAGCTCGGTACACGGCTGATCGAAGAGCTGTTCACTGGCAAGAGCGTAGAGCGAGAGTTGTAGATCGGCATCGGCCTGCGCTTCTGTACAAGGGGCCGACGTCTTGAAATCCACAATGCGCACGCCCTGCTCAGCCTGTTCAATACGATCAAGTCTGCCCGTGATCGTCGTGCCATCCACTTCTATCAAAAAACCTTTCTCGACAGCGATGACGTTCTGAGGAGAAGACATCCACCACACGAAGAATTGGCGCAGGAGTGCCTCTCCCCTCTTACGCGCAAAATCTGCCTCAAGCCGTGTTTTGTACGTATCGAAGACGAAGCAATCGTGCCAAATCGTCAGGAGCTTCTCTTCTGTGAGAGAAGGAGACTCACGTACAGCGTGCTCAACGAACAAACCCAGCTGATCCCCCCGCACCCCTTCTTTTTTTTGCTTTCTACGCCCTACGCCCAACTCCCTACCCCCTAATTCCAATTCCCCCCATCGTTTGAGCGCATTATGCACACTCCCGCCAAAACTCTCGCCTTCAGAGATCCCCCACGGAATTTTCTTGATGTGCGAAAATTCGTACTGTCGAGGGCACGTGCGATAACGTCTTAACTGAGAATAACTCAATGCCATCGCCGCATAGTATGCCCGAGACCCCGAGCGAAGCCGAGGGAACGGAGATAAGTTCTATAGCGCCTCAGCTGCGAATAGGAGAGGGACACGACGGCAGTTTACATCATCTCACTGCGAAGGCTCCTTCCCGCGATTAATGGCAGCGAGGTCTTCAAGGAGCTGGTTATACTTGTCCGTCCCGCCCCACATATTACAGCAGCAGAATTCCTCGGGGCCTTGCAGGTCGGAGAGACCGCCAATATCGGCGAGCCATTTGCCCTGCTCCTCGTCGAACTTGATATATAGATAGTGATTCCCATACCAACCATACTGCTTCGTGTAATAATTCTCTTTCCCGTGTACATTCACACCGATCCTTCGCATTAGCGCCTCGCCTGCATTAGATTTGGGACGGTCTTTCTCCTTTACCTGATCCCGTGCAGAGAATGCATATCCGAGACGCTCCTTATCCTCCGCCGACATACTCTGCCACGTTGATACCGGATTCGCCAGCAGGCGCTCGACTTCCCGCTGTGCATCCTGCAGGACCTCCTGGAACTCCCATACACCCTGGTCCCGCGGAGTATCGACATCGGACATGAGCTGCCGCGTGAGCGTACTGCCCTTTTCTCTAGCCAGTTTTTTCACTTGTTCCATCGCATACATACGCACGATGCGAGGAGAATCCCCGTCGAGTCCGCCCTTGATGTTATCTTCTGCGGAACGCATGCAATAATTGACGTAAGTCTGCTTTGCGTTAGAGAGAACGGTAGAGGCAATCACCTGCTCGACCTGGTGATACTGGGCCTTACGCTGCTGCGGACTCTGCATCGCCAAATACACAGATAAACCGCCGTAGAGCTCATCAGTCTGCTTGCGACGCAGATACTTCTGATAGAGCTGTGCCTGCTTCATCAAATCGGTCTCATCGAGAATCTCACCCAATTGCGCTGCGATCTTGCGGGCAGCCGGATCGGTGGAGCGCTGCAATTCTGCACGGCGTTTCTCGAGGACTGGCCTGTCCTTAGCAAGGAGACCTGCGGCTTCGGATTCCTCGAGGAGATCGGTGATATTGCCGTACGATTTGATGGCATGCGCGGCATCCTGACGGCGCGAGAGGATATACTGCATTTTGGCTTCCACATACCAATCAAGTTCCTGCTGATACTGTTTCACTTCCGTGGGATAGAGATCCCGAGGTTGGCCATCATCTCCTGTGACTACCTCAGGAATAGTGACAGTGGTGGTATGCGCGACGACGGCTCTGATCTTCTTTCGGTCAACCTCCTGGATGCGCCGGAAGAGATCTTTAACCTGCTGCTCCCTGCCACCAGAAACCAGTTTGTAGAGTTCGGATCCCTGCTGCCAGACATGCGATCCGGGAACAGCCAGCGTCAAAAGCGATATATTCGAGAGTTCCCATGCGTGCCCCGCACGCTCGCCAAAACTGTACGTGCGTACATCCGTGAGAAGCGCGATGAGATCGAATTCTTTTTGCCAATCCTCCGCCGTGCGTTCCTGGGCCTCCTTCCACTTGTGCCCTTCGTACGCACCGTAGAGAACCACAGAAACCGGCAGCGTGACAAGAACAAGCGGCAGCGCCACCGTACTGCCGACACCTACGATCAGACAGCCACCGGCGACGAACCCTACGCCAGAAACACCCAGCTGGGCTGCATGGTAGTAGTAGCGTTGCTCGGTAAGTCTGATCACCTCCGGACTAACCTTCTTCTGCTTCTGCTGATCAATAATCGCAGCCGTTTCGATCATTTCGCACACGGTTCCGAAGATCACAGCCGCATCAATGACCACTGGGGCAACCCGACCCGCTCCTTTCAGAATACGGATAAGGTGAGAGGTCTTCGAGAGAGTCCCTACCAAATCGCCGCCACCTTCCACCACCTTGAGCGCGCGGGCAAATCCCTTCTCAGACTGCATGACCCGACCAAGGAGAGCTGCATTTTCGGGCATATCCGCCGAGGCATTAAGTGTGCGCAAAAGTTTGGCAGGATCATCGACGGAATCCAGATGACGGAAGAGTAGTCGCGCAAATTCCGGCGACTCATCGAGTGCTTTCTGTAGATTGGAATTCAGTGGAAGGGTCTTTAAGAGTCCGCGCACTTTGTCGGAGGCCTTAAGGGCATCCAGCCGCTTGGCATTGGCTGCAGCCTGTTCGATCGCCTCGCCCACGTCTCCGTGCTGCTTCACAAATCGCTCTGCCGCTTCGGGTGAGACCAATTCGTGTGCGGGTGTGCCCGAACGAGAAACGGCAGGCGAACGCGTTCGTCCCGCGCCGGGAATCCGCTCCGCCTGTGCTGTGCCTGTTCCAGTGGTACGAGTCTGGGCAGGCTGCGTCTTAGGCCCTGCAGGAGTAGTGCTGCCGCTACGTGGACCCTGCGACGGGTTTCCTGATGGGGAAGTAGGAGCCTTTCCGCCCGGATTTTTCGGGGTAGCGGGGGCTGCCGGAGGGGGTGGCGCCAGTGCATCAGCAACTTGGTCGAATATCAAATTTGCCTCCGCACCGATCTGCGTTCTCCCCAATATTTTCCCGCTCTTCATGGGATCCCAAAGTTTCGTAACCTTCAAGCGCATATCTACAACGTGTTTGCGTAGTGCGTCGCGCAATTTCTCTGTTGCCTTCTGCAATTCGACCGTATTACCCGATTGCTGAGCTTTCCTCACCAACCCAATTGCTGTTTTTGGATGACCACCAGCATTCCAAGCCCGTGAAAGACGAATGAGTTCCTCAGGATCTTGGGAGTATTTAATGAGAGAAATATGCTGCGGCAAAATATTTGCTTTACCCAGTGCCCTCAATGCACGCCGTGCGTTAGCTAATCCTATTCTCGACCGGAGTACTCCAAACACCCTCGCCTCATCTTTCAATCTCCACATACGATTGAGCATCTCCACTTGTGAAGCCCCCGGCACGAACCGCGCGAATGCGCGCACACCTCTGAACCGCACTGCCCCACCACCGACGGCAAACCTTTTGATTTTTGCAACCACCTCAGCACTCAGCGTGAACATGATTGTTGTGGCAGCAGCGTTTCCTAAAGTAACCTGAAAGCCACGCCGCTTTCGGTCCTCATCAGATTCGAATAGCATGCCTGCTACCAAATCAACGGGGACAGAGAAATATCTCTCGATATTGTCCAGATCGATACAGTGTAAAATATTGCCAATAAGCACAGCGGCAAATGGATGTCCGTGACCAATCTTATCAAGATTTCGTTGCTGACTTTCACGCCATTCCTGCAACATTGCACCGCCAATCCTGCTGCTTGCGCTTTCTCCATGCCAGAGCGTATTTGAAAGAGCATATGCCTGTTCACGATCACGAATGGAGGGATCAATGGAGAGATCAAGAGGCTCCTCCATTTCCTGTGTTTCCCACTGCACAATTCCATTGTTACGCGTAAGTGAAATTGGCGTATCAAGAGAGGCACAAGACTGCTGTAGTTTTAAGAAAAGTGACTCCGGCTCGCCTGAAGAGGAATCACCAACACAATGCGCAAGAATCATCGCATCAGAGTAGGCTTCGAGATCGTGTGAAGCCTGTTCATGGCGTTGCACTTCTCCTGAATTTTTCTTGGGCTGGTCCGCCTGAACATCTTGAAGTTTGGCTGCAAGATGCAAACGGAGAATCATCGTGCAGTCCTCTTGTTTTTCGGCAATCGCTTCCTGATTGGATAGGGCAATGGAATCGACCGCACCAGAAAGCGACTCCACCATCAGTGCATAGAGACTTCCAAATTGTTTTTCGACATACGCGGCAACATCACCCGTAAATCCGACGAGACGTGACCCACATTCGTAGAGGAACTGTTGTTTTTCTTTGGCGATCTCCGTGCTTTCTCCGACAATAAGGTCTTTCTCTTCAACACAAGTTTTTGCAAGTTCCTGTAGATTCTTCGGCAGGTAGGCTTCTTTGAGCTTCCGATACGCAGCAAACGTACCCGCAGCAGTGCCACCGAGAATAAAAAGGGATGCAAGTGGATGATGTTGCGCCCATCTGCGCAACGTATTCCCCAATGCGAGAGCTTTCATCGTGACCGACGATGAGCCGCGCAGAATGGCTCTGAGAATGCCGAATCGCACGGCAAGAACAGAGCCTATGAGCACCTCCAGCTTGTGGTTCCCCATCCAAAACTCCACAGCTTTTGCCGCGGACTCCAATCCCAACTCATAATTGCCTAATGCTGTTCCTACTCGCTGATATTCGATGCCATTGCGCGGCAGAATGTCTGTACTCTGCTTCATGTCTGCAAGAAACTTATTACGTCCTTCCACATTCTCGTCACCAAAGGCCTTGTTGATTTGATCTGTCCCGCTGTCGCCATACCGTTTCCATAACTCCACGGCATCGTGGTATTGCTCTTCCTGCAATCCATACTGCGCACCCTTGTTGCCCAGACCCACCATGGATTTAAGACGATTTTCCGCCTTCGCCATCCACTCCTTCGCCTGATCCCATGAACCAAGGTTCTTCCTCATCCACTGCACTCCCTCATACATGCCCCATCCCAGAATACCCACCACAGGCACTCCGAGCAGCACCTTCCACCACCACCCGTTGCTCTTTTTTTCTCCTTCCCCCGCCTTCTTTCCATTCTCTTTTGGCTTTTCTCCCTTCCACCACTTCCACAGACGATACAGGCTGTACGCACCAAGGGATGCCGTGCCGACAATGGCAAGTGCAGGAACAGGATTCTCTTTCGTCCACTCCCATCCCGCTTGTGTTTTCTCTTTCGTCCACTCCCACGCTCCCTCAAGCCCGCTCTTTTCTGGAGCAGCAGTGGAAGTTGATGGGGCATGACGCGACGTATTGATGCCATTCTGCAGAAGACTGATCTTGCGCAGTGTTTCGGCTCTCGCTTTGGCCTGCTCTCTCAGGCGCTGACAATTGAAATTGATGATGGTGCGCTCTTGATCAGAAAGTGTCTTACTGCGCTCAAGCATGGCCTGATACACCGGTGACTGTTCATCGAGCGTGCCCACCGCCTGTTCCAGTTTTTCAACATTTGGATTGGGCTGTAGAAATGTTTCAAGAACCTGTGTGGGAAGAACCTCCACGTTATGATAGAGAAGCCGGTGCTCGCTGATGAATTCAACATGCCGATAGAAACAAAGGTAGCTCTTCATTCTTATGAACGGGAAAGGAGTGATTTTACAAATTCCACAATGCTGCAGCCCACTGCGTTAATACTTCTTCCTAACATCGCGGAGCCGCCGACAAATGTGGGTTTGATGACGCGATCAAACTGATCGTGCACCGCACGCTGCACGCGTTTGACGGGTGATTGGAAGGCCGGATCGCAATCGAGTTTGTTGTGTGACATGGTATGAGAAAGGGGAAAAATTACGCAGAAGGAACAACCTCAAACGTCATGTTGCGTTTCTTCTCGATGCCTCTGCTATTGCGATATGCCACCTCAAGCGTATCGGTGCCACCGGTGACGGCCCGCGCCACGCGGCTGAGCTCCTGCTCCGTAACAATAACGGTGCCAGAGAGACCTAGTGATCCGGTGATGGCCACCGTACCGTCGCTCACTTTCTCGACTTTGGTGATGGAGACTGTGAGCGGCCCTAAGAGTGAATCTGGCTTCACGCGGTACTTCTTGTCACCCATCTTTAGCAGTGTTTTGCCATTCTCCGTGATCTTCGAAATTTCGATTCCGTTGATTGTGAGAGACTGCACCTCGGTGCGCGTGAGCTGCTCGGGGGCTGCAGCCGGGACGGCGGCAGGAGCTGCGCCGGGAGCAGGCTGCGGATTCGCCGCTGGGGCACCGGCGGCAGTTGCACCGACCGCGGCAGCGGCAGGAGCAGTCGCTGGGGCCTTGCCGGGAGCAGGGATGGGTACGACTGGCGTCGCCAGTTTTTGCGCAACGACCTGATCGGCCGCCTGCTCGAGCTGAAGCTGTGTCACCTTGAGCGGGATCACACTGCGATTCGCAGGGTTCTCACGCAGCTTGAGAGCCACCAGCCGGCAGTACTCATCGAACGAGAATGTTTGCCCCGTCACCGCGACCATCTGAAACTTCTCCATGAACGGCTGCAGCGAGAGTTCCTGCTTGGGATCATTGGGCAACACTTCGATTTTGAATTTGGAGAAATTCTTGTATGCCACACCGTAATCCCCCATGAGAAAATTGAGAGGCTTCTTCGCCCAATCGGGCAGATACTCATCGACCGAGGCAGCGAGGGACCCGAAGGCCTGAGCCATCTTCTCACGGAACCACGAGAATCCGGACCCGACGGCGGCAACCGCGGCAGTAAGACCCCCGATGAAACCCTTCCAGCCCTTGCCGAGCTTGTCAGATGTCCATGATCCAAATTGTTTCATCGCGTTAGTGAATGACTCCGCTCCGCTCTTGAGCTTGTCTCCCGTCCACGCCATCCAGCCTTCGGGCTTCTCGGGCGAAGGTGCAGCGGGAATGCTCTCGGAGGACTTCGGCTGTTCGACAGGTGCAGAAGAAGTTTGTGAAGGTTGCTCTGGTAGACCATTCTTTGCGACTTCGCGCGCAGCTTTCGCTCGCTGTTCCAGAGCTTGCTGCTCTGCTGTAAGACGTTCCTGCGCTTCTCTGGCACTGCGCTGCTCACCTGTCTCAATCCGCTCTGCGGATGCAGGAGCAGATTCTATGGGAGCAGAGGGTTGTTTTTTTTGATCTTCGGACATGGAAAGTGGAAGAAAAATTACACAGGAATCCGCTCGAAGCGGAATTCACTACTCGCGTACTTCGCATCATTGGGATTGCGCACGACTGCCTCCAAGATGGCTCGCATATCATTCATCGCTACGATCTTCGGAGAAGAATATTCAATGGGAGCTGTATTACTTCCTGTTGCCCTCCCTTCAAACTGGAATCCAGCCTGTGAGAGTTGAGCATTTCTCATTTCCCACCTCAACGAATTGGGATCCGTAATCGCAGTGGGCACCAAACGATACCGTAGAGGGGCAGTCGCCGGACCAACGGAGACGTTCCACTCGCCATTCGGCAGAACCTGAAGGGCAACGGTCTGATTGAGTACCTGCACCTTCGTCGGAGCCGGACCCATAACATTGATTGCGGTCGTCACTGATTCGAGAGGAGACACAAATTCAGGCACTTGCGCCACTTGTCCCGGAAGAGTTGCCGGCAGCTCCTTGGCGACTGCCGCCATAGCCCGAAAATCTTCGGCGACGATCTGTGTTTTTGTTCCGTTGGTCTTCTTCCACTCGCGCACAACCTCGTTGTAGTAAACCTCACGCGTGAAGGTGGGGCCGCGTGTCTGCGCGAGCACCTTGTACTGCTCGGCCAGCATCGTCTGTGCGCCCTCGGCAATTTCCGTCTGTGCCTTTGCATTCGCATCCTCTGGGTTGATTGCAGAGAGCGTCAGGTTCCCTTTCTTAAGAGCGGAAACGAGTTCCGCGTAATCGGCACCCGCCATTTCATTAAGCCACTCAGCAGCCTTTTTGAAGCCGAGCATCGTGAGCGTTGAGGCCATGCCACGAAGCGTGGATGCACCCATCGACTGAATCTGTTTCATGAATTTCTGCACCATCGCAAACATCTTCTGCATGGCATCGCCCACTCTCTCGAAGGCACCTTTATTGGTGCCCAGATCTTCCTCCTCGGGTGTGCCCGGCTTTGCGCCCTCCGGCTGTTGCATCACCGCAATGCCCTGCTGCAATCTCGCATCAGGATCGTTGACACTCTGAGAGAGACCTTCGCGATTATCTCTGTTCTCCGTGCGAATCCTCCCTTCATCGAGCGAAGGAGGAACGGCAGATTCTTGAGGGGCAGCCGGTTGAGTCTCTTGGCCCTCAGGTGCCGCAGAAAGAGGTGTGTTTTCGGGGGTTTTGTCGCCCATGTTTGTTTTGGGAAATTTACTACTATTCTACCACAAAAACCCCATTTCTCACAACATGGGTATACACGCTACAGTTGGCTTCTCCCCATACACCCTACCCCCCCTGCCCCGCGAAACTCCGTCAGGAGCGAAGTGGGGTATCCCTCCCCCTCGTATGAACATCCAGCACTTCGAGAAGAACTTCCAGTACACCGGTCGCGAGCTCCCCACGATTGCACGCAAGATCGGCAAGATCGCCACCTACTGCAAGCGTGTAAAGGATGCATCATCCTACATTCGCGTGGAGGTGGAGCGACAAGAAACGAAGAAGGAGCGTGATCAGATCATGGTGACCGTCACCGTGGAACTGCCCGAAAAAGTGCTGCGCGCAGAATCGCGCAAGCCCGATGTGATCGAAGCACTCGATCGCTGTATCGAGAAACTGGAGCCGCAACTCAAGCGCTACAAAGAGCTGAAAACGGGCAAGACGAAAATGCGAGCAAAAAAATGAAGCCCCGGTTGCCCTCCCACGAAATCGTCATTCCTCAAGCCACTTCACCCGATCAAAACCGGGGAGCACCGTAACCCACGTTTGTCCAGCGGCGAAGAGGAACGCCGAGCCCTCATCTGTTTTGAAAACAAAAGAATCGAAGAGATCCTCCTTCTGCCACTCACCCTGCTGCACCGTACCGCCCGTGAACAGGAGCGCACGTCCGTGCCCGCTTACCGGAATCGTCAGGCGGCCCATCTCACCAATGGCGGTAACGGGCATCTCGAGCACCAGCACATTGCGCGGATGACCCTGGTCCCCCACCGGACCGCTTGAGCGTACGTACGCATCTCGCAACCGTGAGTAACGGTAGACGACATCGTGATCCGGGTTGTGGAAATTGAGCTTCACGGTGAGCGCCACTGGGTCGCCGATAGGGTCGCCGATCGCGTAGGGCGGCCATGGAGTTTCTATGATGGACGCACCGGGGAGTTTGTTGATTGCAGAACGTCGAATGAAGAGATTGTGCGGTTCGGGAATGTTTTCGTCTCGCTCAGCGCTGCCGTAGTGCGAGAGCAAATCAATCGCCGTGATGTCACCGTTTCGCGCCTTGCCGTACGCCTCGGGGCTCGCGCCCGCATGAATAACAGTCGACACTAGTGGCTGCAGCGCATCGATGAAGTACGGTCGCAGCGATCGCACCGGGCCAATGCGGCCAGGTAGATTATCGGCATCAAACACCACAGAAAATCGCGAGATGAATCCTTCAACGGGAAATTCCCAAATCATCAGGGCATCACCCATGCCTTCCTGGTACGAACGTGCTCCCTCGTGGTTCTCAATCATCACCGCGAGTAGGCGCTTGCGCGGAATATCACTGGGAATCCTAAGCTTCGAGAGAATCGTTGCATCACCACCGATTGCACTCCCAGTTTGACGCTGATGAGGCTGCCATCCTCCCGTCGAAGCAGATGATCCCGGCAAGACCAAACGAACGAGGAACGCACTCACCACACAAACGGCGAGCACCATGCCAACCGCGATACCCAGTGAGCGCACCTGCGCGCGATTATTGAGGAGGAACCTCTGCATGAAACGCAGAAAAAGAAAAGACGCAAGACTATACCATGATCTGCGTTTTCCCTATTCGAGAAAACGGAGAATTCTCTACGGCAATTCCACAGCAAAATTACTCACCCTTGCCCTTTTTCTCCTTCTTGGCGGCATTGTCTTCGGCAGGTGCCACGGCACCCTCCACAGCTGGAGCACCCTCTACAGCTGCCTCTCCTCCTTCGGCAGAAACGCCCTCTACCGCCGCAACAGATGGAGCTGGTTGAACCTCTTCCTCCTTGCGCTGTTCCTGTGCTGTGACGAGAACGGCATCGGCATCATCCAGGATGGTGACGCCTGACGGCACAACAAGATCTGCAACCTCCACAACGTCGTGCACCTGCGCAAGCTTCGTCAACGATACTTCGAGATCGCGTGGTAGATTCATTGGCAGACAGCGCACAGTCACGTGGTTCTGCACGGTGACGATAATTGCGGCAAATTCCTTCACGGCAAGGGACTCGCCCGTAAAGCGGATCGGCACCGGTGCCTCAATTTCCTTCTTCAGGTTCACTGCGTAGAAATCCACATGGGTGATGCGACCAGAGATCGGATCGAACTGCAGGGAGTGAAAGAGCACAGGCACTTTCTTACCGTCGATATCCAGATCCACAAGGGTATTCGCACCTGCCTTGGTGTAGGCCTTGGTGAGCTCGACAAACATGCACTGCACCACCGTATTCTGCACCTCATTACCGTAGAGCACGCACGGAACACTGTTCCCCCGACGAATCTCGTTGGGCGACTGTTCACTGCGAGCCGTTGCTTTGAGTGCAACCATTTCCATAGAAAAGCTGCACGAGGGTACGGGAGGAACCGAAACCGGTCAACAACGGAAAGAGGGTTTTTGCCTTAAATACAGCAAGGCATCATCCTCTCACGATGAGGCCTGGCTCCAACATAATTCAAAGATGATCTTTCTGTAGAAGTCGGCAATGTCTTTGTTTTCAATAATCGTGCAGTTGAGACGATTCAAGGTATAGGAAAGGAGGGCGATGCAATCGTTCCAGAAGAAAATTCCAGACCGCCACTGCGTTCCCTTAGGGAGGTATCGGATATCGATACGATAATCTTTCGCCCGCTTCAGTACACGATCTGCAAAGTCGCAGTGCGGAAAGATGAGACGCGTCGTGATGCCCTTGCGACCACGCTTGCGGAAGTACGCCTCCAGGTGCTCTTCGCCGACAATCGAGGCAAGGAGCGGCACGTACGAGAAGACGAGAACCTCCCCTTTTGCCGAAAGCGTCTCTGCAAGCATGCGCTTGTACCCCTCGACACCTTCATAGAAGCGCACGCTCGGCTTGCTTGTTTCGACGGGTCGTAGTGAACGCAGAAGCCTGGATGCGTACTCCACATTATTCGAAAGACGCTCGATGTCGGAGCGCTTGCGCTCAAGGAGCGAGAAGAGCACATCGGGATCCTCCGCTGCGATGAGCCGCCGTTTTCCGCGCCGTGTTTCGACAAGTAAGCCCTTCTCAATAAGCTGTTCGATTGCGCTGTTCACAGTGAAGCGGTTCCTCCCCATCCGTCGCGCAATCTCCTGCACACTCGCAGGATCCATCGCGAGGCACTGAAGATAGATGCCAACCTCGCGGTCGTTGCAACCGAAGTGCCGGAGCAGGGTGACGACGCGCGAACGTTCGACAGCTGTAAGCATAAATGTGGAATAGTTCTCCACACATTATAACACAAAAATATTGGCTCTATATAGCCAAAATCTAAATTTATATCCTCAAGAATATTGTTTACAGATGACAGAAATTTGTCTTGGCAGTAGATTGCTAACAATCATTTTTTATTTCTTAATAAGATTTCCAATGAATGCCTCCCTCACTCTCGAGCAGATCCATGCCATTCCGTTGCCGACCAACCATCTGCCGGTTGACGCGCTCGACGGCATCATTGCACTCACGAGACTGAAGAATGTGCAGACCCTACCGCAACTGGTTGCCTTCCTGCAAAACCCCTCTGGAGAGGGAGAGACGAACTATACGGATGCCTGTAAGACGGATGAAGATCTCCAGCGGGAACTACGCGCAAGCGTCCTAAAGGACGCCGAAACGGATCCCATGAGTCCCGAGATGGTCGATCGTGCCACAACTCTCTGCGTGGACCTTCTGCGGCAGCACCGCGACATCCTCCGCCACCTCGTTGCCGAAATCCTCGCACGCAGCGAATCTGGTGATGAACAGAAGAACATGCTATAATTTCTGGATTTACTCCATGTCATTTATCTCGGATTTCCAACGGCTTCTCCTCGCCTCCCCGCGCTTCTCGGTGAAACACGTGATGGCCGAGAACAGCGACTATGCCGACACCGTGCTCAAGTCGAAGAACTGTTACTACAGCTTCTGCGTCTTCTACTGCGAGGACGTGTACTACGCCCGCTACTCGCGCAAGTGTCGTAGCTGCAACGGCATCACCTTCTGCGTGGAGTGCGAATGGTGCACAGAGTGTGTAGATTGCCAGAAATGCTACAGCTGCCATTACTCCCAAGACTGCCAGAACTGTTCCGACTGCCTCTTCTGCAAAGAATGCTTCGGCTGCAGCAACTGCTTCGGCTGCAGTGGCCTGCACCAGAAGGAATACCACATGTTCAATGAGAAACTATCGAAGGAGAAATATGAAAAGAGGATGCGAGAACTTGATCTGCAGGATTTTTCTCATCGCAAACTCGTCGAGGAACGGGTGAACGAACTTCGGAAAAAGACACCGAACCTCGCGCTCCATCAGTTCATGACAGAGGAATGTGTCGGTGATCATCTGACACAGTGCAAGAATTGCCACCAATGTTTCGACAGTTTCAACAATGAAGATTGCTCCTACTGCATCGAGACGAATGGGAACAAAAGCTGCATTGATCTCACCGTCTGCTTCGAGAGTGAATGGTGTGCGCACTGTGTTCAATCCACCATGAATCACAACTGCGATCATGTGATCTTCACGGACCAATCCAGCGACTGTGCTTTCTCCTCCTACTTGCGGAACTGCAAGCACTGCTTTGGCTGCGCATCTCTCGACCGCAAGGAATATCACATCCTCAACAAGCCAGTCGCTCCCGAGAAGTACGAAGAGAAAGTCGCACGATTGCGCAAGGAACTTCTGGCCGCAGGTAAGCATAACCTCAATCTCTTCTTCGTCTCCGACTATGAATCGAACCGCATGCGGACAGAGACGGACCCCATCATCACTTCTTCCGTTCCCACCCTCTAACCCCCTCTCCCATGGCACAGCAAACGAAGCTCACCTGCAAAGAATGTTCCAAAGGATTCCTCGTGATTCCGCAGGAGGCCACGATCTACGAAGAGAAGAAGCTCCCGCTTCCCGACCAGTGCCCGGCCTGCCGCCACAAGCGGCGCATGGCGCTGCGAAACGAACGCACACTCTACAAGCGCACCTGTGTGAAGTGCGGGGAAGCGATGCTCACGACCTACGCGCCCGATGCGCCCTACGCCATCGAGTGCCAGAAGTGCTTTTGGGAAAATATTGGGTGAGCCCGGCTTCGTCTCGCTCCGGCTCGACTACGCCGTGGCATCCGTTGTCCATCTACTGAACACCTCGGCGTAGTTCTGAGTGAAGCGAGGAACGGAGCCGGATGCTTCTGGGGAGGATATCGCCTAACTGGCCTTTCTGGACGGAAAGATCCTCCTCCACTTCCAGAAATACTTGAGCGCACTCGCAATGTGAATGCGCCCCGTCTTACGTAGAAGGAGGGAAAAGAACCCCCCGCCGCTCAAGCGCTGCTTGCGATCGCGCGCCACAATGGAAGAGACATACACCACCCGCTTACCTGCAAGGCGGCACCGCCGACACAAGTCCATATCTTCGAAGAAGAGGAAGAACCGCTCATCGAAACCTCCGAGTTGCGCGAAAAAATCCTGCCGAAAGAACAGGCATGCGCCCACCACCCAATCGACATCACGTAACGGAGGATTCGGTGCATCCGTCTGCAGGTAGCGCCGCAGGCGACCCGGAAAGATGTACTGCAGAAACGTACGCTTGATACAGACATCGAAAAGAGACGGAAATGCTCGTGCAGACTCACGAACGCGCCCATCGGGGAACGCAAGCTTGGGAGCGAGAATGCCGATGGAGGGATCCTCCTGAAAAATCCGCACCATGCGTTCCAATCCTTCGGGTTCCAATTCATTGTCGGGATTGATGATGAGCAAATATTCACCACACGCGTACTGCGCTGCATAGTTATTGCCCCCTCCGTAGCCGCGATTACGGTTGGACTCGAGCAGTCGCACCTGCGGGTGTCGACCGTAGCGCGCTCGCAGCGTGCCGATGGAGTCATCTTCGGAATGATTGTCGATGACGAGGATCTCGATGTCCTGCGCAATTGTCTGCTGCAGGAGTGCCTGCACGCACTTCACTGCATCTTTCGGTGTCCACGTGGTGACAACAATGGCCGATACGAGAGGCTGCTTATCCACTGCAAACCATGATAGTGCAAAACATCCGTCGAAACAGAACAACACACAAAAACAGTAAGCGTGGAGGGGCGCGCCACGGGGGGTGAAGGGGAAGGCCCTGCCACAAAGCGCCGACGAGGCGGATCCGAAACCCTGGAGGATCCGACGAGGAGGCACAGGGCCGGGCGGAGCGGGCGTTGGCGCGCCAGCGTTTTGGCTCCACCTTTGTCGCCACAAAGGTGGAAAATGAGGAACGGACCCTCCTCCTCCTCATCCATCAATGGCATGATAGTCCCGTGCCCAAGAAGAAGAACCCCAAGGAGGCCGAGCTTAAAAAGCGCGTTGCCAAACTGCCAACCAAGCCCGGCGTCTACCGCTGGCTCGATGCCAAAGGCACGGTGCTCTATGTGGGCAAAGCCCTGAATCTGCGCAAGCGCGTGACGAGCTATTTGAACAAGGATGCAGTATTGGGACCGTGGAAACAGTCGCTCATTTCAAAGGCTGTCGATGTTTCGGTGACGGTAACGAGCTCGGAGCTTGAGGCGCTCATTCTTGAAACCAACCTCATCAAGCAAAAGAAGCCCAAATACAACGTGCTGATGAAGGATGACAAGAACTACGTGTACGTGCGCATCAGTGTGCAGGATACCTTTCCGCGCATTGATCTCGTACGCAAGCCATCTGAAGATAAGGCCAAGTACTTTGGCCCGTACGTGAGTGCATTCTCTGTTCGCGAGACGCTCACGCTGCTTAGGCGCGTGTTCCCCTACCGCACATGCAAGATGTGCATTGAACCCGCAGAAAACGGCAAAGACGTCACCGTCACGCACCGCGACCGCCCCACGCCGTGTCTGGATTACCACATCAAACAGTGTTGCGCACCCTGCATCGGATGTGTGACATCAGAGGAGTACCAACACATGGCAACGGAAGGCGTGATCGACTTTCTCAAGGGCAAAACCGACGATGCTCTCACCCTCCTCAGGGAACGGATGAAAGTCGCCGCGCGTGAGCACAAGTTCGAGCAGGCCGCCAAACTGCGCGACGCGCTGCAGACAATTGAGCGACTTTCCGAAAAACAGATCGTCTCTGACACCACAGGAGAGGATGCCGATATCTTCGGCATCGCAGTGGAAGGAAGCCGCGTACACGTGGTACTGCTCAAGGAACGAAGTGGAAAAGTCATCGACGAATCATCGTTCACACTGCTCGGTCATGCAGAGAGTGACACCGAAGCACTCACGCAGTTTTTACCCCAGTACTACGCGGACGCCCCCGATGTGCCACCACTTCTCCTGCTACCAACTGATGTCTCCGACTCAAAGCTCCTCGCACAGTGGCTTACGAAGCGTCGTGGATCGAAGGTAACCCTTCGTGTGCCGGAGCGCGGCAAGGGAGGCAAGCTCCTCGCACTCGCCGAAGAGAACGCACGCGAGAAAGTGCAGCACTTCGAAACCAAGTGGGAAGCCGCCGCGCGCAACGTGGAGGATGCGCTGAAGGAATTGAAAGTCACCCTCGACCTGCCGACGGCTCCCAAGCGCATCGAAGGCTATGATATTTCGCATTTAAGCGGCACAGAAACGGTAGGGAGCATGTCGGTTTTTGTTGATGGTAAGCCAAAAAACGACCAGTACCGATCGTTCACCCTCCGCACGGTGCGCGAAGGGGATATTGATGACTACCGCGCGCTGAAAGAGGTGCTGAAGCGGCGTCTGCTGCACCTGAAAATGGCTACCAAAGAGGAGGAGAAACAATTGAGCAGAAAAGGGATCACCTTTGGAAGAGCGCGGAAGAACGAGATGAAGACGATTCAATCCGTGATCAAGAAACAGAAGCTTGCACCCGATGATCTCCGGCCAAAAGATTTCGTCGTCGCACGCGAAGGGAAGACCATCGTCGGATTCGTACGCATCTATTGCTATAAGGATACGACGAAAATGCTCAAATCACTCTGGGTTCAGGAAAAACTTCGGGGCGCGAGACTCGGTCAGTTCCTCTGCCGCAAAATTCTCAGTAGGGAAAGAAAAGGAAAGATCTATATTCTCACATCCCAAACATTGGAAGAGTATTACGTCGAAATGGGCTTCAGGCATATCCATGAAGGACCGAGGCTGATCGAATACATGTTCAAGAGACTCCCCAAAAAATCTGCGTGCATCAGAATGATGTACGAAATCAAAGAACATCGTAGTGACACATCGCTCTCCACCAAACCGGACCTCCTCCTCATCGACGGCGGCAAAGGTCAGCTAAGTGCCGCTTTGGAAGTCCTCAAGGAACTCACCCTCCCGATTCCTGTGATCGGACTCGCCAAGCGAGAGGAAGAAGTATTCGTTCCCGGACATCCTCATCCTCTGACCTTCACAAAGGATTCTCCTGCTCGCTTTCTCCTGATGCGACTGCGCGATGAGGCCCACCGCTTCGCCAATGCGCACCGTGAAACGCGGGCCAAGAAACGTGCCATCTTCTCGGTATTGGATGCGATTCCCGGCATCGGTCCGCAGACACGCGTGAAGCTGCTCAAAAAATTCGGCTCGCTTGAAGCCATTCAGGCAGCGAGCGATAAAGAGCTCCTCAAGATACTCTCACGATCGCAGCTCAAAACCTTCCGGGAACAACTGTAAGTCGTAAACACAAAACACATTCCCTCTCCCAAGGGTCATTGCTTATCCGGCTGATGATCGTACCGCTGATACTTGGTAACGACCTCGCTGATCTTGGCTGCCACCTCCTGTGCGTGCGGCACGTAACTCTTGACGATGCGATCGCCGCCCAGCCCCTCTTTAAGGTGCACACTCACGATGCCGAACGGAAAGATGCTCCAGTACTGCGTTTTTACACTCACACCACCGACATTCTCGAGATTGAGTGGTTTGATCTCTTGCCGGAAGATGGAGGTCTGATCGACGAAAATGATCTTGTCGGTGGTAACGAGAATGAAGTCGTACGCCCAGTCGATGTATGCCTTGAGTAGGTTAAAGAACACGAACACGAACCAGAGCAGAAAGAGAATGCCCACCGTCCACCCGAGGGGTGCACTCCACATCGTCGCAACGACCCCGATCGCAACGAGCAGGATCGTCAGGATCATCTCGCGCAGGCTTGCGAAGAAAAACGAGAGACTGTGGTAGTACGTCATGAGCACCTCCTGCTCCCCTTCCGAGAGGAACTGCTTCTTGAGTTTCTGGGTATCAGTCTCGAGAGCAAAGATGCGCATGTCGGCATTCTATCTCTTTTACGCCAAAACCGCATCAACCGCTTTGCAGCGCCTTCGTCGGATCAGTACACTGCGCGTGCCGGCCTCATCGTCTAACGGTTAGGACACAAGGTTCTCATCCTGGAAATCGGGGTTCGATTCCCCGTGAGGCTACCAAGTTCCAAATCAATCTATGAGACCAACGAAAGAAGTACTGGCCGACCACTTGCAATCAATCAATTTTGGAGTACGAAACTATAGTGCTCCTACTACCATTTATCCAATAATCAATGTTATCGCGAGTATTCGTACTCTTGCAAAAGAACGTGGTGACTTATCGATTTATAAGCAATTCAATTTAGGCCAAGTTAAGGTTCTGACTACAATGATTCCTCTAATTCGTTTGCCACGCTCTGATCATATAGCTACAGCAGCGACTGGAATGATTCTTACAAAAGAAGGATACCTACGAGCAAGTTTCGGAACAGGACAACTTTATTCAGATTTTATTACATTCGACGAGTGGTGGGAAAAGCCACATCAGGCAATTGATGGGCACTCTTTAACTCGCAAAGAAGTTCTTTTAGCTTCTCAGCTTAGTGGAATACTACATAGTGTAAATATCCGTAACATAGGGGTTAAAAAATTGGCCGAATTGGATCAGTCTCATTTTCAGTATGTCTTACAATATGGATATGAGTTGACTCAAAGTCCTGAATTACTCACACTAGCCGAATGACTATCAATGATGAACAGTTTTCAATCAATTTCTGGATTACATCTGATGTAAATCCTCCTTGGAGTGAACCAAAAAGTAATATTAAATTCGTACAATATGCAAATCAGCATCCATACCTCACCTTTGAAAAAAACGGCAACTTTCTCATCGTTTTTAGGACAAAAGGAGAAAAAGAGTTGTTAGTAAAAACTGACATTACGGAATACTTAGGGAGAAAGACCATGATTTCATTAACATTTAATAATGGCATATCAACGCTATATATAAATGGAAAAATAGTTGATTCTTAGAAATAAAATCCTGACCGTGGTGGCCTAAATTCTCCGGAGCCCACCCCCTCAAAATCGCCCTCTGGGATTCAAAGTCGCAAGCTCACGACCGCACTGTTCTACCAATACCCACAATAAAAAAGGCTACCGGTGCAGTTCTCACTGTTCCCGCTTTCATCGAATTTCTCATGGCTATTGCCCCTCAAGGGGCGTAAGGTGCCCCTTGGATGGCACAGAAGATATCTCTGAGTCCTCCTCTCTATATTTTTTCTCCCCGTTTCATGGCTACAGGTACGATCAAGAAGAAGACAGACAAAGGATTTGGTTTTATTTCGATGGAAGGTTCAGATGACTTGTTCTTCCACAACACTGAGTGCAACGGACAGTTTGACAGTATGCAAGAAGGTCAGGCCGTGCAGTTTGATGTTGAGCAAGGCCAGAAAGGCCCGAAGGCGGTCAGAGTGGTCGCCGCGTAAAGCTGTAATCCAGCATTTCAACTGAGAGCACTTCGGTGCTCTCTTTTGTTATCACTCCCCCACGATGAGCTTCGCATCGAGAATCGTGAGATCGTTCTCTGTGACCAACACGGGATTCAGATCAATCGCACTGATCTGCGGGCACTCCACTGCAAGACGGGAAACAGTGGAAATAAGCGCGGCAAGAGCATCGATGTTCAGCTGCGGCTTGCCACGCAGCCCCAAGAGAAGCTTCCAACTCTTGAGTTGTGTGAGCATGAAGTAGGCCTGATCGGTAGAAACAGGCGACACACGAAAGGCGGTGTCTTTGAAGAGCTCAGTGTAGATCCCCCCAAGCCCAGCCATCACCAGATGTCCGGCAGTCTCATCTTTGAGCGCGCCCACGATAAATTCGCTGCCCGGCGGCAGACTCTGCTGAATGAGCACACCGGCCACACGCGCCTTGGGTGCTTTGGATTTCACACTCTTTGAGATTCGAGTGAATGCCGCACGCACCTGTGCATCATTTGTGAGGTGCACAGCTACTCCACCCACATCCATCTTGTGCAGAATTTCTTTGGAGCTGACTTTCGCCACCACGGGGTAACCGATGGCATGCGCGATTTTGACGGCAGCATCCGCGGTCTTGGCCACCTGACCCTGCGGCAACGGAATCTTGTAGAGTTCAAGAAGAGAACGTGTTCGTGCCTCGTTGAGGAGCCCCTTCCCACCAGACTGCAAAATGCGCTTGGCCTTGGTGGCACGCCCTGCATTAACAGGAATCGCACGACGCTTCTCTGCTTTCTGTTTTCGACGAAGCGAAGCAAAGATGTGCATGGCGGATTCCGGGCACGAGAAATTGGGAATGTTGTGTGCATGAAGCACAGATACAGCCTCGCGAATACTCTCGCCCCCCATGAAGCAACCGAGTACGGGGAAGAGCGGATATCGCTCCTTGATCGCTGTCACTGTCTCGGCAATCGCGGTGGCTGGCGTCATGATCTGTGGTGTGAGAATGACGAGCGCGCCATCGATGTTCGGATCCTGTGCCACCGCATTCAGTGCGCATTCGTAGCGATCGGCCAGCGCATCACCCAATACGTCGATGGGATTCTTGGCACTCGAAGACGGAGGGAGTGCGGCATGCAGAGCTGATTCATTCTTGGAGGAGAGTGATGGAAGCATGATCCCCTCACGCTCCGCCGCATCGGTAGCGAGTACGCCCGGCCCACCGGCATTCGTGACGATGGCAATGCGATCAGAGAGAAGAGGTGGTTGCTGCGAGAGTGTGCGGAGTAAATCGAGAAACTGGCGCGTGGATCGTGCACGCAGAATTCCCGCCTGCTCACAGATTGCCTCGACTGCCGCATCGGACCCTGCCAGTGCCCCGGTATGGGATGACGCCGCCTGACGACCTTTGTCAGTAATGCCCCCCTTGAGCAGCACGATGGGCTTAGTACGTCCGATCCGCTCTGCGAGCGCAAGGAATCGCCGTCCATCCACAATACCCTCGAGATAGAGGCCGATCACCTTTGTCTCTGCATCCTTCTCACAGATCTCGAGCAGGTCACATTCGTCCATCGTCACTTTGTTGCCGAGACTGAGAAACAACGAGAGTTTAAGGCCAATGGTATCGGCACGGTCGATGAAGGCATCACCCAGTGCACCCGACTGACTGATGAGTGCCACGCCTCCTGCGGGCGGCAGCCGATTGGCAAAGGAGGCATTGAGCCCGATACCCGGACGTATGAACCCGAGCGAATTGGGCCCCACAAGGTACATACGATGTCGCTTCACAATGCGCTTGAGCTTCTCTTCGATCGCACGACCATTGACTCCCACTTCGCGAAATCCGGAACTGATGATGACGAGGGTTTTGACCCCTTTCTTACCGCATTCCTCCGCGATTGCCGGAACGGTTGCCGCAGGAGTTGCGATCACGGCCACATCGACATCACCTGGAATCGCGCTCACCGAAACATAGACCTCATGATCGAGAATCGTTCCGCCTTTTGGATTCACGGCATAGACATTCCCCTTGTAGCCCTGTGTGAGAAGGTTACGCAAAATCAAATGTCCGACTTTGTGCTCATCACTAGAGGCACCGATCACCGCAACCGAATCAGGACGCAGGAGGGACATCGTGGGGATTGTAGGCGTGTTCGTCGATCCGTTCCATCTCGCGTGAGACACTTACAAAATACAAAACAGGAGACGGGGGAGGGGGGCGCCACGGGAGGTGAAGGGGAAGGCCCTGCCGTCCCGCGCATGCGCGGGACACCGACGAGTCGGATCCGAAGCCTTGGAGGATCCGACGAGGAGGAACAGGGCCGAGCAGGGCTGGCGTTGGCGCGCCAGCGTTTTGGCTCCACCTTTGTCGCCAAACAAAGGTGGAAAAAGCTAAACATCCGACTCAACACAACCAAAGAACAACACAACCTTTGGCACTCGGAACAGGAAGCCTATACTCACAGTGTTTCTTCTCCCTCTCCTATGTTCGATCTCACCGGAAAAGTCGCCCTCGTTACCGGCGCACAGCGCGGGATGGGACGCGCCGATGCCCTTGCGCTGGCAGCGCAGGGTGCGACAGTGATCGTGACCGACATCGATCTCAAAACATGTGAATCTGTGGTGAAGGAAATCGAAAAAGTCGGCGGCACGGCAGCGGCATTTGCATTGAACGTAACGGAGAAGAAGCAGATTGATGCCGTGTTTGATGCCGTCATCAAACAATTTAAGAGGATCGACATCCTCGTGAACAATGCGGGCATCTTCCGCCCCAAACCAGCTCTGGAGATGACTGAGGAAGAGTGGCAACAGACGATCGACGTGAACCTGAAAGGCTACTTTCTCTGCGCGCAGCGCGCTGCGAAAGAAATGGCCAAACAGAAGTACGGCCGCATCATCAACATCGCCTCCATCGCCTGCGGGCAAGTTGGCGCGGGCTTCATGGGCGCCGCACACTATAGCGCTACAAAAGGGGGTGTGATCGGCATGACCGAGACCATGGCTCTTGAGTGGGCGCCGCTCGGCATCACCGTCAACGCCATCGGTCCGGGAGCGATTGACACACCCATGGTCGCCATGATCAAGGATGACCCAGCATCCATGAAAGCCATCACCGACCGTGTGCCGATGAAGAGGATGGGTCAACCCGAAGAGATTGCAGCCGCCGTGGCATTCCTTGCTTCGGACGAAGCGAGCTATGTGACCGGCGCAACGCTCTTCGTGGATGGTGGATATCTTGCGGCCTGAGGAGAACGACCCGTGCGGAATCTGCTTTGCCTTGCCAGCCCTCAAACTTCCGCGAGAATAGAGCCCATGAGCAGTACATCCGCAAAGCCCCTCCACACGCCGGACCCCTTTGCAAAGAGTATATGGCACACCATGACAGTGGAGGAAACAGTGGATGCGTTGCACACACCCGCGCAGAGCGGACTCAGTGAGACAGAGGCAGAACGCAGGCTCAAAGAATACGGAGTCAATGAGCTCAAGAAAGTAGATGGCATTTCGCCGTGGAAGATTCTCTTCGAGCAAGTAAAGAACGTGCTCATCGTGATCCTGATCATTGCCATCGCCCTCTCGGCAGCACTGGGACATCAAATCGAAGCTATCACCATCGGTGTTATTGTCGTCTTCGCTGTGCTGCTCGGATTCGTTCAGGAATTCCGGGCGGAGCGTGCTATAGAAGCTCTGCGCAAGATGGCCGCGCCTCTCGCCACCGTGCTGCGAGGCAGCGAAGAGAAAGACATTCCCGCGCGAGAAATCGTGCCGGGTGACGTAATTTTTCTGGTAGCGGGCAATCGGGTACCCGCAGACGGACGCGTGATGAAGTCCGTCAACTTGCACGCCGAAGAGGCGTCGCTCACCGGCGAATCGATTCCCGTAGCGAAGGCGATCGAACCGATGCTCAGTGAAAATCCCCCCATCGGTGACCGGCACAACATGCTCTTCGCCGGTACGGCCATCACCTACGGCCGCGGCACCATGATTGTCACCTCTACCGGCATGCTGACCGAATTCGGCAAGATCGCTCAACTACTCCAAACGGTGAAAGAGAGCTCCACGCCGCTGCAGCGAAACTTGGATGCGGTAGGCAAGCGCCTCGCTCAGTGGGCTTCGGTCATCGTCGTTTTCATCGTCGGGGCCGGTATTGTGCGCGGCCAGCCGATTCTCGACATGGTGATCTTTGGTGTGGCGCTGGCTGTAGCCGTGGTGCCGGAAGCACTGCCCGCCGTCGTGACGATCTCACTCGCTATCGGCGTGCAGCGCATGGTCAAGCGCAACGCGCTTATCCGCCACCTGCCAGCCGTCGAGACATTGGGGAGCACGTCTGTGATCTGCTCCGACAAAACCGGCACGCTCACTCGAGACGAGATGACCGTGCGCCGCATCTGGATGTGGGATGAAACGTACGACGTCACCGGGAGCGGCTATGAACCCAAAGGGGAATTCCGAAAGGACAAACAGCGCATCGATCCGCCTGAGGCACTCCGCGACATGCTGCGTGCCGCCGTGCTCGCTTCGGATACGCGGCTCGTGCGCGGAGAGGGAGGCACGTGGGGTATCAAAGGCGATCCCACCGAGGGATCACTCGTCGTGGTCGCGACCAAAGCCGGCGTGCACAAAGATCAGGAGGATGGACTCGCTCCCCGCAAAGCCGAGATTCCCTTCACATCGGAATCCAAACGGATGGTGACTCTACTTGAGACACCACAAGGTCTCACTGCACACGCAAAAGGTGCTCCCGAAGTGATTGTGGAATCGTGCGGATTCATCCGCATGCCCGAAGGAATAATCCCCTTCACTCCTGATGTGAAAGACAGAGTTCTTACGGCTGCCCGTTCGATGGCCAATGACGCACTGCGTCTGCTG
>CAYOLJ010000004.1:0-32607 GCA_964404805.1 uncultured Candidatus Peribacteria bacterium | reverse complement strand
CCCTGCTGCTTGAGATCTTGTTCGACCTCGGAACAATCCTTCAGTCCATCGACAATAGATAGCAGCTTGGCTTTGGCATAATCCCTGTTCCCCAACTCGCGACCACGGAGCCGGACCACGAATTTCACCAGATGACGCTCTTTAAAGAACTCGCGCGCTCGATCCATGAGACGCTCAATATCGTGTCGCTCGGTGCGGAACCCAAGGCGCAGCATCTTCACCTCCGTTTGTTTGCTATGTACACGCTGCTTGCGCTCCTTCTTGCGAAGCTGGTACAGGTACTGCCCGAAATCCCCGATCTTCACCACTGGAGGATTCGCTTTGGGCGAGACTTCGATCACATCCAGCTCCTGTGTCTGTGCCTCTTGCAGTACATCGGCGAACTGGCGGACATCCGCCCCATCGGGAGACACGAGCAAAACTTCTGTCGCGCGAATTTGTTCGTTAATGCGCGGCCGTTTCTGTTGGCGTGAAGGAGTGGAGGAGGAGCCACGACGACGTTTCTGCAAAGAGAAAGGAGGGAAGAAAGCGAAAGAAGCCTAAGACAAGGCTTGGAAAGCGGCAAGTGCATTGCTGGAGTTGTAGCCGCCTATTGCGTACGACGCACCAATGAGAGCAAAAGCGTCAAGCGGAACCACTCTGCAGCGGATCCGGGTTGAAGCTCAATCCTATCGATAATGAGAAATTCCATCGGCCACAAGTTTCCGCTTTCCATCGCCTTTCCCACTGGCCCCTGAAAAAACTCCTTCGCATCGTGCAGAAGAGAGGTATCGACGATCTGCTGGAACACAGACAGAAATCCTTCACTCTGCAGAGACCGCTTCAACTGCTCTTCAAACGGTCGTGGTTCTAAGGCATAGCGAAACAGATCCATCGAGAAAAATTGCTCCAACATTACAATGCCTGCAGGATTCTCCTCTTCCGTCGCACGAATGAGCGCGCTCTTTTCCGACTTCATGAGGGCATCGCCCACCGTGACCAAACCTGCCAAATGCACAAAGGCAAGCACGCGACGGATTCCCTCGCTCTGTGCAGAGAGCTGAAATGTAAGTGGAGTGGCTGCGAGGCCATCGCTGTACTCCCGCTCTTTGCCCACCTCGATCGGCGAAAGGGAACCGATGGCACCCTGACGTTCGAGCGTGCTACGCAGCACTTCAAGTGTGGCCAATGCACGGGGAATATCTGCTTCAGGAGGGAGAACCGAAACGCGCACGCGCTCAAGCTGAGAACCCGTCTTCAGTGCCGCGTCTAATTCCGACACCTCCACCTGTTCCTTGAGGAGCGCGAGTCGACGCTCGTAGGTTGGCAGCGTGGCGAGGAGAGGAAGAGCTGTTTCGCGCACCGCCTTCACCTTCTGAACGTGCGCAGAGAGCAACGGAACCATGAAGGCAAGACAGAGAACTCCCA
This sequence comes from uncultured Candidatus Peribacteria bacterium, assembly GCA_964404805.1. Taxonomy (GTDB): domain Bacteria; phylum Patescibacteriota; class Gracilibacteria; order Peribacterales; family Peribacteraceae; genus Peribacter. The sequence goes on along the minus strand of CAYOLJ010000004.1, from coordinate 31,200 downwards.
GTGATCCCAAGAGGAGGGGCGAGCCGACGAGAGAACGAAAGAGTCGCATTAAGAGAAGTGAATGCGAATGACAAATGGAGAGTGAAAACCGATGGCCTCATCTCGTTCACGCGTGAAAGAGGGAAAATCCACACGTTCTACGCCTGGCATCGCACGCACTGCTTCAACAAACTGCGCGAGCACTGCCATGCTTTGCAGTCCTACGTTCCGCACGTCCCCGGTGAGTTCGATGACCTCATGCTCCCAGCGAATCGACTGCAGCACTACGGACTGCGACTGCTCGGGAAGGAATGTACGCGCGACATTCTGTAATTTCTCGTAGAACGAAAGGAGTGATGGCTGTGACATTTTCTTCTGGACGAGGTGACCGTAGGGCGAGTCATCGAGAGGGAGAATCAACGCCAGACGCCGGTCTTCTAGCTTCTGCGTTTCTGCCTGCATTTCTTGTACATATGTCTGCAGGTGAGAGAGTTCCTGCGGTGCTCCATGAAGTTCCACACGCGTGAACCGTGGCAGGAGCAGGTACCACGACAGAACAAGGAGTGAGAGGAGCACGACGGCAAACAGCGCAAAGGGAAAAAGCACACGTCGCAGAATCTCTTTGAGACTCGGTGCAGACGCCGGTCCTTGCCACGTTTTTACGGTGAGAGCTTCGGAAATGTGTGTCATATGTTTTCCTTATATTATAGCCAAAAGAAGGTTATTTGACTATGGAGGTACATTTGCAGTATTCCTATTCTATGGTTTAGGAATTTTTGCGCATTTCATCGCAAGAGCACAAAAAGGATTATCTGGAGTCGCAATGCTCCGGTATGCTGAAAATATCAATACTATTCCCCCTTCCGTCCATGGAAGATCTGTTGCAGAAACTTCGGGAACTCAAATCCGCAATCAACGTGGGGAAGGACTCTCTTTGAGGCAAGGAATGTTCCCAAGCGCATTCAGGAGCTCACAGCAAAAACGGAAGGACCCGATATTTGGGATGACCAGAAACGCGCGCAGGCGCTCTTCACAGAATTGAAGGCGCTCAAGAAACAGTGGGAACCCGTGCAGAGAATCGCCGACGAGGCCGAAGCATTGATAGAGATGGTGAACGACGCTTCTGCAGAGGAACAAGTATCTCTCGAGGCAGATGTGACACGACTAGAAAAAGAATGGGAGGCACTCGAGACACAGTTATATCTGAGTGGGGAATTCGACACCTCCAACTGTTATCTCACTGTAAGTGGAGGAGCGGGTGGTACCGAAGCACAGGACTGGGCCGCCATGCTCATGCGCATGTACCTGCGTTACTGTGAACGACAGAAGTGGAAAACAACGATCATCGAAAAGACCGACGGACAGGAAGCCGGCATCAAATCTGCAACGATCTACGTGCAGGGTGAGTTCGCCTACGGCAACCTCAAGTGCGAAAAGGGCACGCACCGCCTGGTGCGCCTGTCGCCCTTCAATGCCAAGAACCTGCGGCAGACGAGCTTCGCGCTGGTGGAGGTGCTGCCGGAGCTTCCGGAATCGACAGGCGTGGATATTAACCCAACGGACCTGAGAATCGACACGTACCGCAGCGGTGGGGCCGGAGGGCAGAACGTGAACAAGGTGGAATCTGCCATCCGCATCACCCACCTGCCGTCCGGCATCGTGGTGGCATGCCAGAGTGAGCGCAGCCAACTGCAGAACCGTATGCAGGCCATGAACATGTTGCGCGCCAAGCTGCTTGAAAAAGAGCGCCGTGAACAGCAGGAGGCGAAATCAGAACTGAAGGGCTCGAGAAAGAGCGCCGATTTCGGTCAGCAGATTCGCAGTTACGTCCTACATCCGTACCAGATGGTGAAGGACCTGCGTACCGATGAAGAAACGAGTAGCACCACAGGAGTACTGGACGGAGACATCCAACAATTCATTGATGCGGAACTGAAGCGCGACGCAAAGTAACTGAGGAATCAATTTCTCAAGCATTCCGGCTTATGTGGTTCACTTCACATAATCCGTGTTATATGATGCACAACTTTTTTTCGACTTCTCCACCTTCGCACTTCGGTGGGCAGACAAGGGGGGCGTAGCTATTGCTTGAGAGGCAAGAAAACTAAGTTAGCTGCAGCTGAAAACACCCCAGTTTTTTAAGCACATTAAAGTGCAACGAGAATTTTTCATCTCTCGCCTTTTCTATTTTTGTTTCAGTCAAGCCACTTCGTTAATATTTTGGTGCTCATTTATTGACTTGTATGAGTCATCAACGACGATTTAGGAAAAAATTGGTTTTTCAGAGCTGCAGATATTGACATATAAAGGTATTATTCTAGAATTATATTATGGAGGATTTTTACAAACTTATACAAGGATCTTCAGATGAGCAGCAGCTGAGAAAAACTACAGAGCGGGTTGTTAGCTGTCTGAGGCAGTCAAGAACAAGGATTTTGCAAGGAGTACATCAATTATTAGCCCCAACAATTATATTTGCAGAAGAGTGCGGTGATATCATTGTGTCAGGATTAATTGGCAACGTGCAGGTGGCCGATGTTCAATTGGAGATTGATTGTAGGATTCAGGACTTTATAAGCGGCCATGGCATTTCAACAGCTCTGGAGACGAGAAAACACATTGATAATAATGCTCTAACTTATTATTGGCATAAATTATGCAGATGTAAGTCTCATGAGGATTTAGTAACTCTCTTGTGCGTTTTGATGAGAAATAAACCTGACTTGAAACAAGATGGAATAGTAATGGGAGTTATGTCGATGGGTGTAATGCTCGGTGCTCTTCAAGTAAGAGCTCATGTAAAAAGCGCGCTTGCACAATCCAATAAACTACAACTGGGCATGGTTGTAACAGACCCAAGCGATTATCGACCTGTTGATTCGCAAATGTATGTTCCCGATGCCCCACAAGATACACCTGTCTATTTATTAGATGATCAGAATGGGCAAACACTCGATAAAGCGGCACGAGCTATGGCCAGGCATTATGGGCACCTTAATTTACAATTCTAAATATGGGAGGAAAAACAAAAGCTACGCTCCCTTGGAAGTCGGGGGAAATGTACATCCTATAACTACCAAAAAAGCGCCCCGTATCGAGGCGCTCTTGGTTCAAAAAGAAAACGCTTTAGAGGTCGCAGGCGCGGACCGTCTTGCGGCCGTTCTCCTGGGCACGCTTGGCAGCCTTCTTGAGGGCGTCCTCGAGGTACTTGCTAGCAGCATCCGAGAGATCGCCGGCCGTCATCATGTCGGCAGCCTTGAGGAGCTCCTTTACTTTGGAAGCAACGACGTAGCTCATGAAATAGGGGGGAAAAAATAAGGAACGGGGTGATTCTACGCACGCCCGTTTACCCCCTGCAAGGGGAATATCGCATCTTTTGGGCAAATTCTCTTAAAATATTCAATTGACCACCCTCCCCTTCCCATGCAGAACGCAGCCTTGTCTACTGCAGTAAACCTTCGCAAATCGCCAAACAGCGCAAGAATGCTCGTTATTCTGGGTCTGACGAACTCCGCTGCTCTCTGGCCCGTAAAAAGATGTTTAGATCAATGTGCTTAGTGCCTCCCAGAGGCGGAAACCGAGAAAAGCGAGAATGACAATAAACCCGAGAAGTGGGAAAACGAACGGAAATGTGCGCACGCCCTCAGGCCGAGGTTCGCGTATTTTTACGCGCATGCAGGCTGCATTTACGAATGTGTAGACCACCAGCACCGTGAAGCTGGTGAGCTCGGCGAGAGAGACCAAGGGGAGCCAAAGTGCAAAGATGAGACCGAGCAACGCAACACACAGCGTGGCAATAACCGGCGTGTGCAGAGAGGAATGCACCCGACTCAAGATAGATGGCAACCAGCTCTGTCGACTCAGCCCATAGAGAATTCTTGAACCGAGAATGATCTGCACAAGAATCCCATTCGCGATGGCGAACAGACCGATAAACGTAATGATAATCGGTGAAGATCCTGTGGTGCGTTCATAAATGAGCGCAAGAGGTGCATCGGAAGCTTGAAGCTGATCGACCGGCAGACTGAGAACCGCAACGACCGCAACAACACAGTACAGAATCGTGGATGTGAAAATAGCGAGAAGAATACCCAGAGGAAGGTTGCGCTGCGGATTCTTCACCTCTTCTGCCACATTCGCCATATCCTCAAAACCGATGAATGCGTAGAACGCGATGAAAGCTCCGGTAAGAATGCCGGACCACACGACCCCATCCATTGGAGGAAGGAGTATTCCGGCATTGGCAGGCAAGGCGAGTAATCCCCCTCTCCCGACCCAGATGATAAGAAACAAGCCTCCAATCTCGATCAACGTGAGTAACGATGCCAAAAGAGCCGACTCTTTGATCCCTCGAATGGAGATTACTGTGGCGATAAAGATCGTCAGCGCGATCACTACTGAGGGCATGACAGGAATAAAGACCTGCAAGTACCCAACAAACGCGTTCGTCAGAACGCCCACGGAAATAACGGCAGAGAACACGACGAGCAAACCGATCACGGTCGAGAGTGCAGGAATACCGAACGCTCGCGACGTGTAAATCGCTTCACCACCGCTCTTGGGGTACCGCGCCGAGAGTTCCGCATACGAAAAACCCGTGAGAACAGCAACGATCGCAGCAACGACGAAAGCAACAGGTGCATAGATTCCTGCATCACCAGCCACTTTTCCGACGAGAGAATAGATGCCCGCTCCAAGAATGGAGCCAAGTCCGTAGAAGGTGAAGAGCGAGAGTGAAAGCCGACGTTGGAGTTGGGCGGACAGAGCGAGGAATAAACAGGTACAGCATAGCAGCTGCCATAGGTTATCGAAGCCGGATCAAGAAAGACTGCAATCTGCAATCACAATTTCCGACACACAAAACGCACGAGGTGATGAATATCTTTTGCCTGGTCTTTGTATGTTTTTCCGTTTTCATCTCAAGAATCGCCTCAAACGATGTGGAACTACCGTGAAGTAATTTGCGATATGTAGCTTGAAGCTTCTTGTTCGACAGCAGCAGTGCGTTGCTCCTTGTCGCAGCACCGCTCAATAAGGGCGAGAAAAGCTGCGAATCTACAAGCGAAACATACTGCCCTCGCTTTTGCAGATATGGTGTCTACTCCCTTTCCGGTTAGAAATTGAGTGGTGTCTTCGGCATAAGGAAGGCCCTCCCTGCTCGCGAGAGGTACAAGCTTCGTCACGGATTCAGCAGCACTCTCGTCACTAGGAATGGCTTCTTTATGAGGAAAGAGAATTCCATAACAACAACGCTGTTGCCAGGAGCTGAATTGGCAATCATCCGTTGAGTCCGTCAGCACCATTGTTGGCCAACCGGCTTCGAGTTGTCGTTGAATTCTCTCGGCGCTGTACTTGGAGTATTCACCAGGATTTATCGCATCTCCTACGGCTTGCTCAACTTGCTCGGGAGGGAAGGAGGAATTTGGAAACATCCGGCAACGGAAAGTATCGGATTGTAGCCTCATCCATCCAAAAGTCACGGATAAACATGTCACATTACTTCGTAGTCACTTGTAATTTTTTGGAGACGGCGACATGCCCGTGATGGCGGAGGGAGAGGGATTCGAACCCTCGAGACCCTTGGGGGCCTACACGATTTCGAGTCGTGCGCCTTCAACCACTCGGCCATCCCTCCGTTGTCTGCATTGTAGCGATGAATAGAGGGGCAATCACTACAACAAAGGGAGGGTTTTGCGAACTGTTCAGGAGCACGTGATCGTTCTAGTCTGCGTGCATGATTCTCGACGCCATCTCTCATCGCAGAGCCTGCCGCAGCTTCAAGGCGGAGTCTGTTCCTCCCGCGCTTATCGAGGAGCTCATCAAGGCCGCCCAGTTCGCTCCCACGTCCAGAAATCGACGCCCGGTGGAGTTTGTCGTCGTGACGGACCAGAAGATGCGTCAGGCGATTCACGATGTCCTTGTACCGCAGGATTTCGTGGCGCAGGCACCCGTGCTCATCGTACCGATAGCCAATACTCAAACGGCGAACAACCCACAAGCAGATCTCGCTCTCGCATCACAGAATATTTTTTTGCAGGCAACACATCTCAAGCTCGGAAGCGTCTGGAAGCATGTGCATGACGGAGAAGAGCAGGAAAAACTGCGCGCAACCCTCGGCATTCCCGAGCATTTTCTCATCATGAACGTGATACCGATCGGGTACCCCGCCGAAATGCCACCGCCCCATACAGACGCGGAATTCGATGCGAAGAAAATTCACCACGAGAAATTCTGAAGCGCTGCCGCTACACTCTCCTGCATGAACTTCCCCGTTGAGCTCCCTCCACAGATACTCGCCCTTGCCGAAGGACTGAAGGTTCTCCCGGAGGACATTGATGAGTTCTTCACGCGTGGTGGAGGGCCTGGCGGTCAGAAGATTAACAAGACCGCAAGCTGCGTGGAGCTCACGCACCGACCCACTGGGACAGTCGTGCGTGTACAACGTTTTCGCGAACAGCACCTCAATCGCATTGCGGCCTACAAACAGCTGATTGAAAAGTTAGAAGAGAAAATCAAAGGTGCCGAGTCGAAGCGGCAGCAGAAAGTTTTTAAGCTGCGCAAGCAGAAGCAGCGTCGTTCACGGCGCGCTAAGGAAAAAATACTGAAAGACAAACACCATCGCAGCAGCATTAAAGAACAACGACAAAAAGCTCTCCGTCGGTCGCTGGAGGAACTGGGGCATTAAACGGCCTTTCCCGCCTGCAGCCTCTTGGCAAGCGTGCGCAGATAGCTCGCGGCCACCTTGATCCTGCGATACTGACCCGTGGCAGGATCGTACACGCGCTTCTTCTGGATGTTCGCCTTGTAGGTGCGGCGGGTGTGCCGCATAGAGTGACTTCGGGTGTTCCCAAATGTGGTCTGCTTGCCTGTTTTGACGCATCGGCGTGCCATTGCCCACAGAGCGTACTGAAAGATGTATAGAGGCGCAAATGCTTTCTACTCCTTTTCCGCTACAGTAGAGACATGTTGAGTAGCTTCATCAGTCCATCGTTCATCATCTCTATTCTCATCGCAATCTCGGTGCACGAGGCCGCACATGGTTGGACGGCAGCCAGACTGGGTGACCCCACTGCTCATAATGCAGGACGTCTGACCTTGAACCCCATCGCTCACATTGATCTGATGGGCGCGCTCATGTTCCTCGTCGTGGGTTTCGGCTGGGCCAAACCCGTACCCATCAATCCTCTGTACTTCTCACGTCCCAAGCGCGATACCGCCCTAGTTTCGCTTGCAGGACCCCTGAGCAATCTGCTCTTAGGGAGCGCCGCGTTCTTCGGCTTGCTCTTCCTGCTCAAGGGGCAGGTAAGTGGATCGGCATTCGGGCTCCTGAATGTCGGCAGCGGCCGCTCTGTTGTGGAGCAGTTGCTCCTGCAAATTCTTGGCAGTTCCGTCTTCATTAATTTTGGTCTCATGGCATTCAACCTCCTGCCCATCGCCCCATTGGATGGATCGAAAATTCTGCATATCTTCATCCCTCTGCGATACGAAGATCAGTATGAAACGTTCTTGCAACGTGGACCTATGATTTTGCTCGTGCTCATTCTCGCAGGGGTTTTTCTTAATGTACCGATCCTCTCTGCGTGGGTTTTTGGCATCGTGAACGCCACCATGCACACACTGCTCCTCATCGCATCACCACTGCTCTGATGTTTGAGTTGTGATGAAAATAATACGAATCGCACGTCCCCCCACCCCCCTCTCCCCCTTTACGAAGGGAGAGGAGAAAGCGGAAATGTGTATAGCTGGTTCAACCAAAAAGAAGATCGATGTTGGTGCAATATTGATGGTCAATTGGCTGACATCCAAGGACGAGGATCTGGAGGGAGAGATGCGGGACGCATGCGGGGAGTAACGGATTCTTCGGTGCGCCGAAGGAGTGCGAGCACACTCACCCCGCGTCGATATGCAGACGTGCCACTGCCCCATGATTTCATGACTCTCCGCGCCTCTCCGGCAAAGACACGGCGCAGGATTGCATTAACCGGAGCTATCGGCAGCGAGAGATCTGTTTGTTTGGGACCGAGAGATCGACCACGTAGGCGGCTGAAGAACCGCGCAGCCTTCGCAATCGGATGTAGGCGCGCGTTGAGCGCGGTACACACGCATTCTTCGACAGGCAGTCCCTCCCACAACATGCGAAATCGCTGCAAACTGTAGCGTCGCTCGTGTTCGAACCCCCGATCGTGCGGTCCCCACAGTTCAGGATCTCCGGGTGCGATCATCAGTAGATAGGCACCGGGCTTCATAGCCGCAAGTAATTGCGATAGCAGAGCGAAATCATCTTGTACGTGCTCGAGAACATCAAGAAAAAGCGCGGCATCCGCTCGTTGCAGAAGATCACGGCAATCTTGCGGAGCGAAGCCCTGCCGGAATTCAATGCCCGGAAACCGCTGACGAGCAAACGCTATAGCATCGGATGAAGGGTCAATCCCCACACAGGTATAGAGTTCATGGAATGCAGCAGTATTCCCGCCCGTCCCGCAGCCAACATCGAGCACGAGCCGTTCGCGTGAAGGTGGCACTGCCCGCGTGAGAAGTGCGCGAAAAACGTCGCGGCGCCCGAGGAACCACCAATGCCGCTCCTCGAGATCCGCATGAACCTGAAACTGTGGCAATTGCATTACACAGAAGGAGAAAGGAGAAGAATTCTCTTCATGCGCGCATCCCACGACGTGTGAGCGAGTAATGCGGCGCGCTTTTCTTGAGAAACTTTAGGATGTTCCAAAGCCTCCGTGATGGCACGCGCAAGATCCTGTGCATCGCCGGGCTGACAGAAATGCACAAGTGAAGAGTCAATCACTCCGCGCAGTGGCGGCAGATCAGCACTCACTGTCGGCCTGCCCGAAGCAAGATACTCGAAAATCTTGAGAGGAGACGTATCGCGCAGAAAGAATGAATGTTGCAGCGCTGGTGCGGGGTACACACATACATCCGCAGCTGCAAGGGCAGAAGGTACACGAGTATTCGAAACCGGCCCCTCGAATCGTACGTCCTCGTCGCCTAAACCGGACTGTACCGCGAGTACACGGTAACGATCGATCTGATCGCGGGGTCCGCCGATAATCCAGCCAAAGACGCCTCGCTCTTTGAGTAGGGCAAGTGCAGCGAGTAGTTCCCGCACGCCTTTCTCGATGGTCCCGCGCGTGATGAGCGAGCCCACATACACGGCAATCCTGCGATCGGCAGGAAGACGCCACGCCGTTCGCGCCTCAGAGGATGAAGGAAGATTCTCAAAGCGACGCAGGTCAACGCCATCTCCTTCGATTATTACTTTGGAAGAATCAACGCCCCATCCAATCAGCTCATCGCGCATGAGAGCCGTGAGACACACCACGCGTTGACACTGTATACAATGGCGAACGAATGCAGAAGTGCGACGTGGCAGCGTGTGAAGTTCGAGAATGACAGAGATTTTGGGATGCAGAAGGGACGGAAGGAGAACAGGAGAACGTGTGTAGAGCACATCTGTAGAATTGACACGAAGATATGAGCGAAGCGCACGTGCATACGAACGCATGGTGAAGAAGAATGCGAGGGATCCGGGAACCCACCATGACCGCAACCCATCGAACACCAGCAGACGAACGACATCGAACGACTCACGCACTCCGTAGTATGCACGCGGATCTTTGCGCACAGTTCCACGCACATCGGGGGCAATAACGGTAACCGTATGTCCAAGCCGCACCATAGCGGCACACACCTGCGCAATCTGATGACCGTGCGCCTTTTCGGTAGGGAACCGTGCCTGTGAAATATAGGTGATCCGCATACAATCAGAAGAGATGTTCAACGGCGTACGCGAGGTACCGGGGAGCGGAGAGATACTTCTCAAACGCATTGCGTGCCTCGACCTGCATCATAAACCATCGCTGGTCAGAGGTATGCGCCCAGTTGTCTGCCACAATCTCGTCGATACGATCAAGATCGGCAATGGAAATAAACAGGACGAATGCTGAGTAGTGAATGACATCTGAAAGCGGCAGGCGAACGTCGGTATTGAGGAGAATCGGAACGCGTCCCAGACTCAACGCTTCATAGAAACGTAGCGAATAATTGCCATCACCACGAATACAGAGCGCGAAATCGGAAGAGTGCAGATTTTCGGTGTACTCGCGTCGTGCCTGCACGGGATCCAGACGGATAGTGGCGGCATGCGCAGAGTGACTCGAGCGCAGAATAAAGTTGGGACGGATGAGCGTACTCCTTGCAAGCCGGGCGAGGATACGACGCCGGAGAGTGAGACCCTTGATGAACGACCGGCTCTGTGGATACCCCGTAAGAAGGGCATATGCCTCATGCGGAAGCGCCTGTAAAAAGGATCCAACGGCATTCTTCGCATTCTTGTACTGCGCCCACCCACAGAATCCTACCGCCGGCGGCACATCGGTCTTGTCGCGGACAAAGAGCCCCTTGCCTTTCAAATCCTCGGCGTAGGCCGGCATGATGTACTCGTTCTTGCGGAGTTTCGACTCGTACTGGGAAGTACGAAAGATCACCGCGTTCTCGAGCAACACAGGGCCCATACCATCCCCATTCCAGAAAACCACGATGCGTTTGCCGTGTCGTGCAGCCGTTTCCTGACACTGCCTGAGGTAATCCTCATTACCGGAAACGAGTGGATAATTATGAGGAAGAAGATGAACATCGGCCTGTGCGGGATCGGTGGCAACTTCTATGAGGGGATCTTTGAATTCACGGAACGCCTCTTTTTGAAAGAGCTGACGTGTGGGATGATCCTCCTGACAATTCGGCAGGAGCAGAGGAACGAGAGGAATTCCCTCAAGGCGCTCGAAGTAGACACGCTTCATTGGCCCTAGTATAGGCTTGAAGAATGCGGAAATCTCGCCCATGCTGGAATTTGTTTCCCTAAAAAATGGCCCGATCCTACGACCAAATGCTCGGCTACGTATTCAAGCGAAACAGCCTGCGCTTTGCCCGGAGAACATTTCTACCGACCCTACGGTACTACCTGACACGAACTCCCCTGCCTCCTAGCGAAAAGCTCGCCTTGTGTACCATGAATATTCTTCCGCCGATGATGACGGTGTGGCACCACTTCGCAAGAAAGAATATCGGTGATGGCGCAGATATCGTGATTTTCGACTGTACAGGGACGCTTGATCCAAAGGAATTTCCCGATGCGCGTGTGCTGCCGTTCCTCAACTTCTACGCCGCGACGAAGTGCAACGAATTTGTCCGCTCCATCGCTCGTCACCGCCGCATTGCATGGATCTGCGACGATGATATGTTTTTGATAAGCCATGAGTGTCTTTCGGTCCTCACGCGAGAATTCGCAGTGCCAAAAACAGCTTCAGTGAGCTTTCGTCCGCGCGAGTGGTGGGAATTTGATTTCGAAGGCCAGCGCGTGCAGCCGAGCTCGAGCTACTGCACAGCCTTGGACCGTGAGATCTTTATGCGCGAGAAGCTCTCGCTCACTCCTGCAGCGAACAATCCGCATCCCGCAATCAACACACGTCCACCACGCCGCTACGACACCTTCGATAAGGCCAATGAAATTCTGCTGAAAAAAGGCTACCGCTGTGCGATCATCTCGCCCGAGGAGCGCGAGCGGTGCGTGGCTGAATTCAGCGGACTCAGTGGCGCAGTGATGTTCCTGCACTTCTTCAAGACACCAGAACAAACACTCGACTACTTCCGATCCGCTCCACCCAAAAACTGGCAAGGAAACCTTCTCTTCGGACTCATGAGCGCCATGCTCTCGGTCTCTACGATTCAGGATCTGTATACGAAGATTAAAGGAAAGCCCTACTCCCTGCCCTCTCTGCCATCACGCGATGCGCTGCTGAAGATCATCGATGAACGGAAGACATACATCCGCCCAGATCAGACGCTGGAAGCATTGAATCGAACAACCGAGCGACTACACGCAGCACTGTAGCCTGACCCCATCACTGTACCGCAATGTGCATACCAAAGAGCTTCCACGCCAACCCTTCATATACGTACTGTAAGCGGAATCCCAATTGAGTATCTTCGAAAGGATAGTACCCCTCCACGGTCAGCACTTTTTCTGATTCAATGAAGGGCTGCACTGTGAGAATGGGATCGTGCGTTATCACAACTTCGCGTATTTCCTCACGAAAAGGAATGAAGGTTACAAACGCTGCAGCGATCGACTGCGGTGTCGTCTGCTTCTTCCAACGCACCGAACTTCTTGCATATAAACCTTCAAAATTTTTCTGGAGAACTGCGTACGAAAAATCTCTCATGGTTGCCTCAGCCAGAGCCTTAGCCTTGGCATCGGATGGAAGTGTGGGCCCGACAAAGTAGAGATGCCCAACAGCGCCGATGGCACAGATACCAAGCGCACCGATGATGATTATTTTCCATTGAGAATCCATAAAAGATACTGGGATGATTACGGACACTCCCGCAGGAGCACCATCGTCTTCGGAGCACTCTCTGTTGTGAAGAGCGGCATGAGATCCGTCTGCCCCTGCTCGATTTCGTAAGCAGGACAGCGTTCCTGTAGATCAGGCACTATTTGTAGATCCGGACGGAAAACACTGCGCTGCCACGTGAAGTAATTCGGACCCTGCACGAGAACTGCCGCTCCTTCAGGCGCATGCGCGTTTATGTAATCACGTGCCACTGCAATGCCGTTGAGCCCCTCAGGGGAAAGGTGAAGATCTGCAGGAATGTGCCCGATGGTACGATCGAACCATGCGTTGCACGCACCGTACGAGTAGATGCAGAGCGCACCCGCGTGCAACACAATTGCAAGAAGAACACAGAGCGTGATGAGTATGCGTCCACGGCGAAAATGCTCCCACAGATACTGCAGCTCCATTGCGGCAAATCCGAGGAAGATAGGGTACGCAGGGAACGCGAAGCGAATCCCCTTCACCCACCACACCAGAGCCAGCGAACCGCCCGCAACCATGCTCAAAAGGAGGAATGATTGCCGACGCCCGTATTGGATCACGCCCATGAGACCCAGGATGAACAAGACCGGCAGCACATTGTGAAAAGGGCCGATGTAGTACAACAGATTTTCAAAGAGCAAGAGTGGGACTGATCGTACTTCCGCCTGATATTCAATGCTGTACGCCGTGTGAAAAGGATTACCGAAGACGAGTGCATTGCGTAGAAACCACAGACTAAAGAGTCCGACCGCGACAGTCATGCCAGACCAGAACCAGCCGGACCGTAGGTGCCGTGGACGCTTCCATAGAACAAATACGGGGTAGAGGGCATAGAGCAACACGCCGTTGTACCGCGTGAGAGAAGCAAGGCCGAGGAGTAACCCGGCAACGATATACATGCGCGGACGCTCTCCGGCAGAGGCAAAAGCGGCAAGCGAGCCTAAGAAAAGTGCAGTGAACAGAAGATCAGCCGACCCCAGCTGCATCATCAGCACGAACCCGTGATGTAGGAGAACGAGAACAACGGTGAGCAGAGCAATGCGCTTACCGAAGGGATGTCGAAGAAGGAGATATGTGGTAAACAGAACGCCGATCCCTGCAAGTAGCGTGCTCACCTTCATGCCTACCTGGGCTCCAAGGAGCCAAACGAATGGATACGAAACGATGGCGTGGAGCGGCAGATGTTTGGCGTAGGGAACTCCATTCAAAACATACGTTCCATGACGCCATACACTCTCCCCGAGAATTGCGTACATGGTGGTGTCACTGATAATCGGCAGACGTAAACCTGGGATCCACAGCAGAACAGTTGCAGTGACCACAGGAATCCCGATTACGAATCGTAAATTACATTTCATAAATTATGATGGCAATGCATGAGGATCGTGAATGGAGCCACCGAAAAGATGCATGATCCTCAGCCACCAGAGCCGTACAATCATCGCAAGGTACTTGAGTCCGCGCCTGATGAGTACACGCATATTCGGTGCTGTTTTAGATTCACCGGCTCGACGCACCGCATTGTCGTAGGGGATTTCGACGAAGGAGAAGCCGAGCATCATCGCTCGGGCAATCAGATCCATGAAGTACTCGCCGTAATCACCTGTGAGTCGTATTTTTTGAAACACCTGCCGCCGCACCGCGATGAAGCCACTCGTGTAATCGCGAAACTTTGGTGAGATCGCCAAACGAAGTACGAGATTCAGGCCTCGGCTGAGAACGGTGGCAAGAAAAGATTCGTTCGCGGAACCGAGCGTTCCCTGTTTTGCACTGCCACCTGCAATAAACCGCGATCCCACTGCAATGTCGTACCCTTCATGAATCTTTGCAAGAAGCTCCGAAATTTTTTCGGGCGGCATCGAGAAATCACAATCCATCCAGACAACGACATCTCCCGTACTGAGTACGATACCGCGCCACAGACTTTTGGTAAGGCCACGATCTGTCATACGCGTTTCAAGCCGAAGACCGGGAATACGACCTGTATCGATTGCTTCTTGTACCAAGCGTGATGTGCCATCGGGAGAATTGTCATCTACCACAATAATCTCGTGCGGGAGGGTGATTGCACGATCAATGGCTTCCGCCAGTGGCACAATGTTTTCCGCCTCGTTGTACGTAGGCAGAATGACGGAGACGAGTGCAATATCAGACATGGGCAATATCACGAATGGTCGAGATGACTGTGCTGATTTGTTCTTCGCTAAGAGCAAGGCCGGAGGGAAGATAGAGACCACGCTGTGCAATATCCTCAGAAACAGCAAAAGGACCATGCGCAGGACCAAGGGCGCGGATGGCGGGTTGTTGAGCACAGGACGTGAAGAAATCACGTGTGTCGATGCCGCGCTCTTTGAGCACAGCTCTGAAGGCATCGCGCGTCATGCCAAAGGCATCTTCTACGAGCACCGCATACATCCAGTACACGTTACCAGCCCATGGCTTGGTGATAGGAAGCCGAAGTCCCGGAACATCCTTGAGTCCCTCAGCGTACTGCGCTGCCATCCACTGCTTCTTCTTCAAATATTCATCAATGTGCTCGAGCTGGCCGAGCCCGAGTGCCGCCTGCAGGTTCGTCATACGGTAGTTGAATCCTACTGCTTCGTGCACAAAGCGTTTTTCTGAGGAGTGCGAAAGATCCTTGAGCGAACGGACGCGCGCAACGATGACATCATCATCTGTCACCACCATACCCCCCTCACCCGTCGTGATGATCTTGTTACCGTAGAAGCTGAAGGCGTTCACTGTGCCCATCGAACCGCAGAGCCGGCTCTTGTACGTGGCACCATGCGCCTCAGCCGCATCTTCAACCACCGAGATTCCGCGCTCCTGCGCAATCGAGAGAATCGGATCCATATCGGCAGGGTGTCCGTAGATATGTACGGGCATGATCGCCTTTGTATGTGACGTGATCTTGGCTGCAATCTGCGCCGTATCGATGGTGTAGATATCGGAATCCACATCAACAAACACTGGTCGGGCTCCCGTGTAGAGCACTGCGTAGACTGACGCAATCATGGTGAAATCCGGCACAATCACTTCGTCGCCGGGTCCAATACCCAGTGCAGCCAGTGAAAGGTGGAGTGCCGTGGTGCCGCTTGTCGTCGTGACCGCATGTTTCACGCCGAGATAGCGGGCGAACGCCTCTTCAAATTCCTGAATGTACTTTCCGGCAGAAGAGACCCACCCGCTCTCGAGCGCTTCGAGCACGTAGCGCTTGGCCTCGTCCGGGATGACCGGCTCATTGACGGGGACGATCGTCATGATGCATCGCGGAACACCTTCGCTTTGTCATCGCCCGGATACGGCCCCTGCTTTATCTCAAGGAATCGTGTGGGCTTGAGCATTTCTACCTGATGTCCACCTGCGAGAAAGAGTAATGCATCGCCCGACTGTACCGTCTCTTCGGCGATAATCTTCCACACATCGTCGAAGACCGTCACTTTCGCCTCGCCTGATTCAATGAAGAGAAATTCCGCTCCTGTTCGTTTCTCTGCGGGAAGTTCCTGGTGACGATGGGCGCGCACCTGGTGCCCCGATGGTCGTTCGAAGAACCCCAGCTGTAGAGAATCCTGCTGTTCTGTGACGAAGCGTGCATTCTCAACGGATAACCCCTTCCGTACGAAGATCGCTAGTGTCTGCTCGCCGTTCTTGACCACACGCACGGCATCCATCGACGACATTGTACTGCAACAAAACCGAAACATGCTGAAAAAACCGCTGCAGCATTGCCGGAGAATAGCCATTCTGACAAGCTAGAGGACGCACGATGACAATGATCGCCCCCAAAAGACTCGCCCGCTGGCTGCCGGAATTTCTGCTCTTTGCTGTCTTTCTCTTTTTTGCAGTGCGAAGACTCGGCACATTCCCTGCAGCGTGGGCTGATGACAGCCTCTTTATGCTGGTGGCAAAGAATCTTGCGCAGGGCCACGGATACGCATTGCCCATTCTGGGATGGGATTGGCCACGACCATACATTCTGGCTGTAGGTCCTACACTGATTCTGCCGGTGGCAATCGCAATCAAGTTGGGAGGTTTTTCTGTGGCAGTGGCTCGCCTTCCTATGATGCTGACCCTTTTGGGCTCAGTCGTCGCATGTTACGTCTTCGTCAGACGATCGGGTGGAGTTGCTGCCGCACGATGGAGTGTTGCTCTGCTCATTTCACTCTCGGCGTTCATCAACACCGGTAAGCCCGTGCTCGGAGAAGTGCCGGCGTTTTTCTTTCTCGTGTTAGGACTCTTGCTGCTACAGGGAGCTCAACAATCTGCTCTCTCCGCCATAGGTGTCGGCATCGCATTCGGACTTTCTGTCGTCACCAAGCTCCCCTTTGGTCTCGTATTTCCTGCACTGGGAATCGCATGGATTGTGGCAGCCATCAAGCGTGACAAACAAGAAAGTGATTTTTTGACCATCGCCGGAGTGTGCGCCCTTCTCGTCACTCTGATCGGCGCCTACTGGATGGGACTGGGGAAGGGATTTGTGGATGAAATGCGCATCTTCCTCTTCGAGAGACGGAGTGTGGTTCCCCTTGATGCATTCGTGTCGATCATCAAGAGGCCGCACGATCTTCTGCGCTCCGCATACGCTCACTACATACTCATCGCTCTGCTCGCTTGTGGAGGATGGTGGGCTGTTCGCTCCGTGATGCGCAGATCCCTCTCGATCATCATCGTCGTCACTACGGCCCTCTTCACCGCGTACTTCCTCAATGGACCGGGATGGTACCGAGCACTGCTCCCCTCCACGTTACTCCTGCTACTATTCGTCCCCACCGGCGCGCGCGCACTCTTGGGTAAGACTGGCACACTGGTATTACTGAGTGCGATAGTGTTGGTGCAGGGCTACTGGCAGTACACCGATGGAGGTTCATCCGGATCGACGGAAGCAGCCGATGCGGCACAGGCACTCATCACGGAATGGCAGGAGCAGGATCTTGTGATCCTTTCGCCCGAGGTATTCGTGCGCTTGCCCGAAAACCCGCACTGGCTGTTCCTCTCTGAAGAATTGCGGGATGAAGAGCGACAACCGCCCGAGATTCGTGAGCGACTCGCGCTGGCACGGTGTTTCCCCATATTCCGAAAAGAGAGTCATGAAAATCTCGAAGTAAAACAGGGAACGTACTTTCCGGTAAGCGGCCGATACGTCTTCTTCCCACCGGCACAACCCTGCCCATGAAGTACCTTCCGCAATTCTCCGGCCAGTTCTTACTTTATGTGTTATCAGGTTCCACCGCCGCGATCGTGGACTTCGGCAGTTACGCTATTTTACTTCGACTCGGTGTTTGGTACATCGCGGCAACGGTAGTGAGCGGCGTGCTGGGATTTGCCACGACATTCCTGATGAACAAATACGTAGCGTTTAAGAAGAAGAATGATTTCATGCGGCACCTCATTCGCTTCTTTATTGTAGATATGGCAAACATTATCGTGGGGGTACTCGTGCTCTACGCACTCGTAGACGGCCTGGGAATGGAAAAGCAGGTGGCCAAGCTCCTCACGATGGGTATCGTCGTGCTGTGGAACTTCTTCCTCTACAAATTCTTTGTATATATATGAACAAGACTGTTTGCGCCTTCGGCTACTTTGATCTTGAGGGAGGTCGCTCATGGGTGATCCGCAAGGGGCTGGAGGAATCTGGTTGCACCGTAACGCTATGCCGAACGGAGGCACGGGGCTTTTGGCCAAAAGTGCGCGATCTATCCCAACAGTGGAAAACTCTCAAAGAGAGTGCCGATTTTCTGTACGTGGTGTTCCCCGGCCACTACCTCATGCCCTTGGCTTGGTGGCTTGCACGCAGAAGGCAGATACCCGTCATCCTCGACATCTTCATCTCGCTCTACGAGACCGAAGTGGAGGACCGCGCGCGAATCAGTGCCTGGAATCCAAAAGCATGGATGCTGTGGTGTATCGACTGGATGGCCTGCACATTGGCTGACGTCATTCTCATTGACACAGAAGAGCACCGCGATTTCTTTGTACAACGCTACCGGATCGCGCAGAAAAAATTCCTCGTGATACCCGTCGGCTGTCGGACGGATCTTTTCTCCGTACAGGAAAAACAGCCATCAGAATCCTTTCGCGTTCGGTTTCATGGCTCATTCATCCCCCTGCACGGCATCGAAACAATCCTGCGCGCCGCTGAGGAGCTGAAAAACGACGGAGTGGGATTCGAGCTCATCGGTAGAGGGCAAACATTCCTGGCAATGCGATCACTTGCGGAGAAACTGTCACTCACGAATGTCCGGTTCCTCGATCCGATTCCCCTCTCAGAAATCCCCCGCTTCATTGCGGACGCAGACGTGAGCCTCGGCATCTTCGGAACCGGTGCCAAGGCGCAACGTGTCATCCCCACCAAGGCATTTGAGGTCCTCGCAATGGGCCAGCCTCTCATCACCGCACGTTCACCAGCAAGCGAGCGGGTATTTCGGGACCGGGAAAACACTCTTTTGATTGCCCCGGGAGACGCTCACGACCTCGCTGCAAAAATCCGGGAGCTGAAATCGAATCCGCAACTCGCCCAGACAATTGCACAGAATGGCCGCGCGCTCTTTGAAGAAAAATTCCAGCCACGCACCGTAGTGGAGCCACTTGCGGCTTGGCTTCAGTCACACTAAACAAAAAACACAAACAGAGCACATCACAGAAACAAAACAAAAACATACACATCCGTTGAGCACGTGTGAGCGTCTACTAATGAAATGGCTATATGATTGATGTGGTTTACTGTTAGGAGGGTAAAGGGGGTATCGGGGGGCTTAGGGAACCGAACAAGGTGCCCTAGCCCCCCGACAAAAGAAACAGATTTATACGACCTTCAATGAGGGAATTGACACTTCTTTGTCGCGCCTGACAAAGAAAGAATGGAAAGATCAAAACTACAGATCAACTCGATACAGAATCCAATTCCCCTTATCTTCGCTGACGAGCGTTAAGGGAACCTTCAGCCGCTTCACATCCCAATCCGGATGCCTGCGTTCATCCCATAGCACATATACAACTCCATACCGCTTCAGTGCCGATGCAGGATCAGCATCCATCCTGCTACATGCATCCTCAACCATCTTCACTTCCCGCTCACGTACATCCGTACCGCGATTGGCTGCATTCGCATCGGGCCAGACCAAGTGCAACTGCTCGCTGATATGCCTCTGCTCGGGAGTTATCGGCAGAACTATGAGACACCAGCGCTCCGCGATTTCTTCACTCGAAAGGAATGAGCTCTCCAGATAAATAGAAGAAACAATATCGTGCTGCGTGGAGGCAGCCAGAAAAGCTGATGTGGTGCTGTCTGAGAGAATGCGTACGCGCGGCAGGCCGTCCAGAATAGGAAGGAGTGTGGAGTAGTGCTGCTCATGAAAACGATCTGTCCGGATGGTATATAACCGAAAACCCGGACGGTTATCCCATGTGATGGCCGCGAGCATCAGTGCGGATGCACCGAGCGTGACGAGAAGGAGCAGACGAAAACGCTGCGTCGAGAGAAGAAAGACACACACCGATGCAAGTGCAATAGCAAACGTGAAATGTGATGTGAACGCGAGCACATGTCCGTGCACGAGTTGCTGATTGATGACCACAACCACTGCAATGGGAAAGAGAATTGCATACTGTTTCACGCCCTTGAGCTCCGGCAATCTCCGCCGTGCAATGAGGAGCACAGCAGACATAGTCAGGAAGAGCGCAGAGTAGATCCACGACTCCGGTACATGTGAAAAGAACATCCCCTGCCTAAACGCCATCTCGTCGTAGAGGGGATGACTCATGGACCGGACAATCGAGAGAAGAAATGGGCTGGCAGCAACCAGGCCCGTACCCACCATGAGAGCCAACAGACCAACGCGTGATCGCAGTAGGGAAACACTGCGTCGTTTACTCCACCACGCAATGAGCTCCCAGAGAAGTAAAAGACCCACATACGTCCACGAGAACATCCATGCCCACAGGTAGATACCAAACAGCGCACCCAGCATTGCTCCGCCGGCAATCGCCGCTAAGACACTGCGCCTCTCCACCGCAAGAATGCACAGCAGAATGGTGATGAGCACGAGCAGAAAACTCTCCCGCTGGTGAATAGGTCTATTGAGCGAATAGAGAAGCGGCAAGACAAAGAGAAAGACTCCCCCAAGAGATCGTGGACGCGAAAATCCTGCAAGACGCAGGAGTGCGAAGAGTACGAAGAAGAGGAAGATGGGAATGATCGAATCCATCACCTGAAACACCGTGGCGGCGCGCCAGCCCGTCCACCGAAAGAGTGCGCCCTCTGCCTGTTCGATAAGTGCGAAATGCATGCCGGACGCGTAGGGATCACCAATATACGGCTGTGCTGCCTGCTCCGGTCGACCAGTAAGCGCCTCTTCGATACGAGCGAGGTACTGGTACTCGTCGGAATTCATATGGACGAGAATTCCCTGTGATTCCGGCTGCATCCAGTAGAGGAATTGTGGCACTTGGATGACAACTCCAAGAAGGAATGCACACCCACTCACGATGAAGATCCATTTCGTGCGACTATTCATGGAGAGAGAATATCAGAAATCACAGCAAACCAAGCCGAACTTTCAGCATCATGAGTAGCCCCTTCCATGCATCGTGAATATTGATCTTCTTGCCCTCTTCGAGCGTACGCGGATGGTACGAAATCGGCACTTCGATGACGGGGATTCCCCGCTTCAGGCACTTGGCACTGATTTCGGCTTCCATCTCGAACCCGGTCGAACGAAGAGCGAGTGAGCGAAATATTTCGGTGGGAAGCAGTTTGTAGCAGGTATAGGAGTCTGTGATCCGCTTGAAGAAGAGCAGACTGAGCATTCCACTCAGCACCTTGTTGCCCCAGAGAAACCGACGGTAGAGACAGGGATTTGGCTTGAGAAAGCGCGAACCGAAGACAACGCTCCCCGGGGCGGCGAGCGCCGCGGTAAGCAGTGAACGAATCTCCGCTGGATCATATTCCGTATCGGCATCCTGAATGACCACGTAGGAAGCATGCACATACGAAAGTCCTGTGCGAATCGCATCCCCTTTGCCGCCATTGGGCTTGGTAATGACTTGATCCTGCGGTCGTGCGAGACGACGCAGAATCTCGAGTGAGCGATCCTTCGAGCCATCGTCCACGAAAATCACTTCCGTGCCCTCATTACACACGGTGAATATGCGCGGCACAATCGCCTCGAGTGTGCGCTCCTCGTTGTAGACCGGAACGATGATGGCAAGACGCAGCGATTCCATGTAAATACGAGAATACGATAAGACGATCGGCATCGTCTATCATTGCCTGAGCTGTCGCAAGAGATTTCAATGGGAGAATGATCCTTTGACGCTGCAATCACAGCACTGTTACGCTCACTGCATGCGCATGCGAGATTGGACTGCGGATGTATGGATCCTTACGGCAATTGTTCTGCTCGGGCTCACCCTGCGCCTGTTTGCGCTCTCATGGAACACGTTTCCCCATGCCGATGTCAAAGGTGATGTAATGATCGGAGCGCTCTTTTTAGAGACCGGTCGGCTCTGGGAAGAAGCCCCTGATCCTTTGTCTCCGCGCCATCCCACCTTGTTCCCGATCGACTCCCGTCAAGGGATCCCCGCACTGCAGCATGGTCCCACTTGGATACTTCTCGGGGGTGGCATGAGCAGTCTCTGGCAGGGTAACACGGAGACAGATGTCTTCCTCGCCCTTCGGCTGCTCTCTGTCTTATGCGGAACAATCATGATCGTGATGCTTTGGGTGATAGCGCGTTCATTGATCGATAAAAAAGGAGCGCTCGTATGCGCACTCTGGGCGAGTGTGTCGTATCTTCTCATCGATTATTCCGGCAATGGAGCATTTTATGCTTTGCAGGGAACACTCTACCTGCTTTGGCTTCTGATCGCGCTCCGTCGGCCATCGTGGAAGCGGGCGGCCGGCCTTGGTGCCATCACCGGAGTCGCCTATCTCGTGAATTATCAATCCATCATCCTGTTACCCACCTCGATCATTCTCGAACTCTTTCAATGGAAAGATGCACGAAAAAGCTTCGCACAGATGGTCATCGTTACGGTGATGGCTGGTCTTTTTGCCTCTCCCTGGCTCATCCGCAATGCGCTCCTTGTAGGTGATCCCTTCGCGCACCACCTTGTAAATTCGAATTACATTTTTTCGAAATCCGGCATCCATGCCACGGTGGTAGACAATGTGTACCTCTTTCCGAGCAGCTTGGAACGCGCTTCTACGATTCTCAGCATGATCATGACATCATGGCTGCCCAATAATTCCTTCTACGTCGCTCGTAAGCTCTTCGTCTTGGCCCCCATCGCATTCATCTTCTTCAGTTACGGTCTCATCGACCAGGTACTCTCTGCGGAACGTCGGCGTCGGCTCCTGCCGCTGCTACTCCTCTTCACCGCGCACTTTCTCATCTCGGCCAGCTGGCCGATCACCAAGTTTCGCTTTTTTGTCCCGCTTCTCCCGTTGATATTCTTGCTCTCAATCGAAGCAATCACCCATTTTGTACGTCACCGACGAACACGAGTGTTGTGGATGTCGCTGATTTCCGTAGCCATCTGCTGCGGATCACTGCTCACGTACCTCTCGGTTCCCACGCACACATACTACTACGACGGCGCCATCACCACCGACCCCTTCAGCGGTCGTGGCGAGTGGAACTACCTTCGCGATAACGATTACCTCCCCACATCATGAAAGCACTCCGGATTACCCTTTACGTCATGATGACCGGCTGCCTACTGTTCACGTTCGTGAATGGCGTACTGATGCGACTGACGATCTAGGGATCAGGGATTAGGAATTAGTGTATTTAGGGACAACGAATCGTACCTAGTACCGCGTTGGAGGCTGGACACATCATTTTCTTAATCCCCAATAACCAATCTCTAATCCCTCAACTCATCTCCTTCACCAGCCGCTCAATCAACTTCGGCAGCCTGTGTTGCTCAACGATCCTCCTGCGCAATTCCTCGCCCAATGTAGATCTCTCCGGCTGCGATAATGCCAGAATCTTCTGGGCAACTTGAGACATAGTGTCATCAGTCGCACGACACGATTCGGGGAGCACATCTTGAGCAGCCGCGCTCGATGAAACGACCGGACATCCGCAGGCCATCGCTTCAAGAACGGCCTTATCAAGCCCCCCCACACACGCATGGAGCATCAACTCCGCACGGCACAGGAGATCGGGCATTTGTGCCGGCTCTACCCACTGCACGGCTACGCGTCCAGCGACGTCGAGCTTTTGCATGAGTGATTGGAGCGCATCCCATTCTTCTTCATCCGCTCGTGTGACCATGCCACCGGCAATCTGCAGGCGACAGTGCTGCGGCAGCGTGGCAAACGCACGCAGAAGAACGTCGTAACGCTTGGATCGCGTGATGCGGCCGACCGCGACGATGAGACCGGTTTCGTGGCACGCCGGATCAGGGGAGAAGGTGTCTACATCGATGCCGTGACCCGTGACCATCTGCTTGCGATGTGGTTTCGGCAGCCCCTGCAACGTCGCAGAAAATACTTTGCGTACGAACAGGAGGGCCAAGTTCAACCGCCAGCTCCCGCGACGAATTTCGTACCAGAGAAAAACTCGTTTACGCAGAAGAAACCACATCGGCCAGCCCAAGATTACCCACACGGGCGTCATGTGCACGAGTACGCGGTCATACTGGGATCGTTCACGCCACGCAATCCACCAGAAACGCAGAATCTGCCGCCAGATTGGAGCACCATGCTCCTTGCCGAGGGATTTGACCGTCGCATTCGCCGGCAGAGACACCTTTCCGGCATATTGCGCGATGACTGTGAGATGTTCGATGCGGGACGCAAACGCCGTGATCCACTGGTGAAAAAATCCCAAAATAGGATCGGAGGAGTCGGCCTTCTGGGTGACGATGAGTAGCTTCATGCTTGTGAGGATGCAATGGATTTGAGGAAATCCGCGTACTGCGAAATGAGCTGCGGACGATCGAAGCGGTCGAGAATTTTTCGCGCCTCATCCCCCAATCGCTCACGCTGCGCATCATCCTCAATCAGCCGCATGATCTTGCGACGCAGATCGCCCTTCGTTCCATCCGTCATAATACCGTTCACACCATCTTCGATCACTTCAGGCATGATCCCCACGGGCGTCACGATCACGGGCATGCCCATACCCATCGCCTCGAGTGCACTGCGCGGACCGCCCTCGCTCAGAGAATTCATGACGAAGATCCGTGCGGTGAGCACTGCTCCCACCACATCCTCCATAGTTGGCAGCCATCCGAGGAACTTCGCCCGCTCACCCATGCCACATTTCTTTGTCAGTGCTTCGCAACGTTTACGTTCGGGGCCATCACCGATAATGAGCAGACGCACCTCAGGAATATCGGCAACAGCCGTAATCAGCTCATACAACTGCTTATTGGGCACAAGACGACCGCAGAATGAAACATCATATGAGGCTGGCGGACGCACATCTTTCGTGAGGAGCTCACGATTGAGGTAGAAGGAAGCAACAGTAAATATTTTTTCGGGCTGCACGCCCCATGCAACCAAAGATTCCTTTGTCGCCTCATTGACAACGCGAACTGCCGAGGCACGTTTCGCATGACGAGGAAGGGCTAGTCGCGAGAGGAGTTTTCCGATCCATTCGATGAACGATGCAGCATGCGGATACCCCACAATGTGATGGATCTCAATGGCAAACGGCAGCTTGGTGGCTCTTGCAAGCCAACGCGCCCCCAGCCCGTTGTAGAAGGGCGGATAGTCATGAACCGTCATCACGTCGTGATGGTGCTCCGCCACAAGAGCCTTTCCGCGTTTCAGAATCCAGAACGGCTGATACCAAAGCCCATGTGGCGAGGGATGAAAATGAACTTCGCCTCCCACATCTCTTTCGGGAACCGACGTGTGACACTCTGTGCGTGCTGCATCACACCGGGTATACGGGCAGATGATGTCGATGCGATCCCAGTGCTTGCGCAACTCCTGTAGCGTGTACCAGAAGGCGCTGCGCTTTCCGCGCAGAATCGACCGATCCCCAGAGATCATAAGAAGTTTCATAGACTTGAGAAGAGTTGAAGATGTTCCCGGGCGACTGCATCCCATCCCCGCATCGGAGGTGGTAAGGCGGCAGCCTGGGCAATTTCACCGTAGCGGGACCGCACGTCGGCAATGGCCTGTGCGAGTTGCTCGGGGGTTTTCAGATCGCGGAGCACCATACCACGGGTGAGCATATCGCCGAACCCCGTTGAGCGTGTGAGGAGTACAGGCAAACCTGCTGCACGAGCCTCAAGCGCGACATTCGGGCTCAACTCCGTCATTGAGGGCAACACCAGTAGATCCATCTCGGTAAAGACTCTCGCCTTGGCAGCACCGCCCTGCGAAGGGCTGAATTCCACACGATCTGCGAGCTGAAGCTCTTGTACGAGCGTACGCAGAGAGCGACTCACAGGACCGCCCCCCACGAGCGTGAGCGTGCACTGAGGAAGGAATGTCAGTGCGCACAGCAGAATAGGGAGATTCTTAAACGCCACGAATCGCCCCATAAAGAGCAGCTTAAATGGCACGTGCACCGAATGCAGAACTGGTGTGCCGGCCGGCAGAGCATTCTCAACCACGGAATGCATGGGGAGCTGAAACTGCGCACGATAAAGGGATTTCTGAAATTCCGTCGAGAAGACAACGTGGTCGAACGACGAAAGAATCTTCTGTGCAACAAATTTCGAACGAGGCTTCTCTGTATACCACTCCTTGAGGTTCTTCGCTCCACCACGATCGGTGTATCGCTCCCAAAAGAAATCGCCACCGAGCCGCAGAACCTTCTTGGGCTTCTTGAGCCTGGCAAGCATGAGGGGAACACCAGCACTCACGGAAGAAAACGCCTCAATAACATCAGCATCGGCTGCGATCTTCCGCAGAGCCTTTGCATACCTCCACCACCGAATGAACGGCCCTCCGGCACGCGCAACCCGGAATACGGGCCATGGGCTGGCATCGGCTCCACGTTCCTCCGATCCGTACGCGACTACTGCAACGGTATGCCCTGCATGGTGCAGCTGCTGTGCCAGAGCACGCACATACGTGGCTGGCCCGCCGATCTCGGGGGGATAGATGCCTGTGGCAAGCACGATCTTCATTGAGAGCTATCGTAGCGTAACTATCTCATACAGACCGAAGAATCGCCTTTTCTTCGCTAAGGCCCTAGCTATCTTCAATTGGTAGGCTGGCTCTCTGTTTCTTTTAGTTTCTTTTTCAAAAAAGGAGAAAGTAAGGGTTCTAGTTCTCTCTGTTGTTCTAGTATCAAATACTTGAAACCCTTAATTTCATTACTGCATTTTTCCGCACCACATTCACAAATAAATTTATTTGACAAATCCCATTCTGTTGTCAAATAGTTGAAAGCGAGTTCTTCTCCTTTTTTGATTGGATGAAGTGCTCGATAAGTTAAATCTTTAAAATTTATATATCCATTTGGATTACAAGAATGATTCAAAAAATTTCAGCTGCATCAGGATCTGTAGAATACTGATGTTTATTTGTATCAACACATAAAGTGTCTTTTCTAGGATGTTCTAAAAAAAAGTTTTCAAATTCTAATATAACTTCATCTTCTACAAATGAATCTATCACAAATACATATTTTCTTTTTTTGTATCTCGCACTTCTATTTTGTCTGAAACATACATAGCATTAGTAAATATAATGTTTTTTATTAAGTTACACTAGCCTACCAACTCTTCGGAATTTATTTGCTTCGCATAGTCTGGAACGTTAGGTGCCATAACTTTTTTCTGGTTTCCGTCGGTGTCAACTCCGCATCTTGCATAAGATCAGGCACTAATTTTACCAGCTCTAATCTTATTACATCCTCACCAAGACCCATTCTTTTCGCAAGAAAATCCAACAAACCCGTAATATTTATTTGCTGACGCTCTTTTGGTCTCTTTGGCTCAAAACCCTCAATATCGTATCGCAATAAAAAAATCAGGCCTCCACGCGTAGTTGCAATTGGCAGTGGACGGCCATGATACGTAATACCATTAACACGATCGGCAATGGCCTGCTCCATTTCTGAAAGAGGTATTGTATCTGGTTCTCCGTGAGTATTGTTCATAGTAAATATAGGAGTTAGATGACGAGACACTATCACGCCAAATTATACCATTGTATTACTTCGCATAAGCGCAAACGTTATGCGACATTACTGGGATTGGGAAGGTTCGAGTCATCTGCCGCACTACTTCTTCTGGGAGGCCGCATTCGCATCAAACGCCTGCTGCTCCTTGGCAAATTGCGCCTTAGAGAAATCGGCAAGGAGCCATTCAGGATGCTGCACATACCACTCCACGGTTTTTTCTAAGCTCTGCTCGAAAGTTTTGGGATAGGTGAAGCCCATCTCTTTGAGCTTGGTTCCATCGAGCGCATAGCGCAGGTCATGCCCGGGACGACTGGAATGGAAGTCCACGAGTTCATACTTGAGCTCCTTGCCGACGACTTTGGCAATGAACTCAGCAAGAGCAAGGTTATCGACCTCCTTCTCGCCGACGATGTTGAACTTATCACCGAGCACAGGGGTCCCCTTCTCGTACTGTTCAATGAGAAAGAGCATTGCTGCCGCCACGTTGCGCGCATGCACGTAGGAGCGAATGCCTGCCTTCGTGCGACTGGGATCAGAATGGACGAACAGACGCTCGCCATGCAGCACGGCATTGATGACCTTTGGGATGAATTTTTCAGGATGTTGTCGCTCACCGAAGACATTCATCGTGTGGGTGATGACGAGCGGGAGCCCGTACGTATTGAAATAGCTGTACGCCAGCTCTTCGCCTCCGGCTTTGGTAGCCGCATAGGGATTGCTCGCCTTGTAACGATCCCACTCTTTGAAAGAAACCCCTTCCGGTGCCGGACCGAAGACCTCGTCGGTGGAAAAATATGAAAGAAGTTCCAAGCCATCTAAGGTACGTGCGTAATCCAAGAGATTGCACGTGCCCACCACGTTATCTTGCACAAACTCCATCGGGTACTCGATGGAACGATCCACGTGCGTCGATGCGGCAAGGTGGAAGATGTAATTCACCGGCCCGATGCGGTTGGCGACGTAAGGATTCAGCGGGGAACGCAGGTCGTGGTAGACGAATTCCACCCGACCAGCGAACCGCTTGCTCCACAGATCGATATCGGTGAGACGATGGAGCGTGGAGGCCGAGTCGATCTTGCTCAATCCCACTAACTTCCAGTCAGTATTTTTGAGGATCCCTTCTGCGAAATGGTGGCCAATAAAGCCGTCGATGCCAGTGAGTAGTACGCGTTTCATAGAGAAGTGAAAGAAAACCAAGAGGGATGAAACGATGCTCACCCTGAGCGAAGTCGAAGGGTAAGAAGGACGCGTTTCATACCAAGCCATTCTATGCGCCAGAATACTTCTGCGAAAGCGAAATCTGCGCTAGTCTGAGAGCTATGAAACAGTCGAGAGTTACGGTGTACATGCCAGCCTACGAAGCGCAGAACGCTCACATTCGACCTGCCCTCGAATCGGTGCTCGCTCAGTCGTACACCGATTGGGCTCTACTCATTAATGATGATGCCTCCGTACGAGAGAACGTGGAATCGCACGTGCAGGATTACCTTTCGGATCCTCGCATCGCCTTTGGCCGGAATCAAAAAAACCTCGGCATCGGCGGAAACTGGAATGCATGCTGGCCGCAGGGCGATTCGGAATTTGTGGCCTTCCTCTTCCATGACGATCTGTGGGAACCAGCGTACTTAGAAATAATGATCGCCGCGCTCGACGCAAACCCTTCCGCAGGATTTGCCACGGCGAACCACACATATCTGAAGGAAGGGAGCGTCCCTACGGCACCCTTCTACGACGAGCTCCATGAATTCGTGCAGAAGAGCGTCCAGCCCGGCCTGCACGAGCATCTGAGTTTCCTGCACTGGTGGCTGGAGCGGGGGCTCAAGCCCAACGTTATCGGGGAACCGAGCTTTGTGGTACTACGACGATCGCTGATGAAGAAGGTTGGCCCTTTCAATACTGCGATGGTGCAATTTCTGGATAGCGAATACTGGGCCCGCTGTCTGCTGCATTCTGATTTTGTGTACGTGCCGCAGAGTCTGGGGAAATTCCGCGTGCATCCTGCAGGCATGAGCGCCATGAACGAAGGAATGGGGCGGGGAATCTTTGAGCGCTTTCAAACACTCCAAACCGTAGTAGCGGGATTGCCGCCCGAAGAACGAAAAACCGGAAATACAGCCATCGTGCATGCGTTAAGCGGCATGATCGGCCAGTACGTCTCACGCCGAAAACAGGGCAGGAACCTCAGCGGTCACGGTAGCGGCGGACTAAAGAAGTTTGTACTACGACATCCACTACTCACTCTGCGTGCACTTGTGGGCTGGATGTCCACTCGCTCCTCGGCTTCCATGGTTTCTCAAGCGTAAATACATCCACTTCATTCTCCGGATTCACCGGAGAAGCAAAGTGAAAATACTGATGCCCGGCAATATTGAACCCGATCGCCCTCACAAACCGCTCAACATCCTCTGTGGTCTGGAAGTACACCTGTCGATCCAGGTTTCGATAAATCTCTTCGGTGCATTGCCTATAATCCAGAACCTTCAATGTAAACTGTTCATCTCCGACACGAAGAACCTGATCAGAAATTGAACAGTTACGATCAAGATAATACTGATAGAAAGGCATGTTCAGGGGATGAGAGAACACGCGGAAGTTCACAGCGCATTTTCTTCCCGGCTTAAGTGCGCGATACAGGGTAGACAGCATCTGATCAGGCTTGTAAACAACGGCATTCACGGCCATGCCAGCATCCATCGAGTTATCTGCGATAGGAGAATGTTCAACATCTGCAGCAATGAGATTTACCTGACCCAGACGTTTTCTCGTAGAGGAACGAAGTGTCTCGGCAGAGAGATCCAAACCGAACAAGCGGACTTGAGGATCGCCAATAATGAAAATCATTTCATGCCCGTGTCCGCATGTTTCTTCGCCTCTTCAATGAGGGGATGATGGAATCGGTGATAATAGATATCACTCTTTGAAGGAGAATTGATTTTGTCCTGATACGTTTTCTCGCTAAATGCTTTGTAGAAAGGATTGATGGGGCCTTGCTCCATATAAGTTATAATATCATATTTTTAATTTTTTTCAACTCCTCGATACACCTCCGCGTACCTTTCTACTATCCCCTGCCAATCATAGGATCGGGTATTGACCATCCCCGCCTGCGCCAATTCCTGCCACTGTCGCGGATCGGCAAGAAGCTTCTGCAATGCCTGCGTTGCCGCTTCTGCATCATCGGAAGGCACAAGAAGACCGGTCCGACCATCTTCAACAATATCAGGGATCCCACCTGTACGTGTCGCAACAACTCCACAGCCTGCAGCCTGTGCTTCGAGAAATACATTGCCCAACGCTTCGCTACGTGAGAGGCCGCAGAAAATCTGCGCCTGTGCGAATTCATCGAAGACACGGGGAATCGGCAAGAACCCGACGAATGTCACGTGCTCGGTAAGCTTCAGATCGGATGCCAACTGCTTGAGTGCCTTTTCTTCAGAGCCACGTCCCACAATACGCAAATGGATATCTGGGCCTCCGTTGGAGACCTTGCGCATCTCGAGCAACCGCGCAAGTGCACGCAGCAACACATCTATTCCCTTCATGGGCTCTAGTCTGCCCACAAAGAGGATACGCCCCGGAATTTTTTTCATCTCAGCACACGCATGTTCGATTGCAGGCACATCAATACCATTGGGGATGAGGATGGCATCCGTGCGCCCGAAGCCCTGAGCTCGCGTCAAGAGCGTACGACTAATGACCGTCACACTATCTGCCCAACGATGCATCAATCCAAA
>CAYOLJ010000003.1:0-33101 GCA_964404805.1 uncultured Candidatus Peribacteria bacterium | reverse complement strand
GAGGGCCGGCCGATGCCCCGGCGCTCCAGTTCGCGCACCAGCGACGCCTCGGTGTAATACGGCGGCGGCTTGGTGAAGTGTTGTTCCGGCAGCAGAGTCTTGCATGTGAGCGCTTCGTCTTTCTTGAGTGGAGGCAGTATTCCCGATCCCTCTTCTTCTTCAGTGGCCGCCTGATCTGACTCGGGCTCGTCGCGACCTTCGAGATATACGCGCAAGTACCCATCAAATGCGACGGTCTGACCGGTGGCACGGAAGGTATAGATGCCCGCTGTAATGTCGGCTCCCACGCGCTTGAGTTGTGCTTCAGCCATTTGAGAGGCAATCGCGCGTTCCCAAATGATCGTGTAGAGCTTGAGCTGCTGATGATCGAGTTCGCTTTTGAGCGATGCGGGTACACGCGCCATCTCGGCGGGACGAATGGCTTCGTGTGCCTCTTGTGCCCCCTTGCTCTTGGTCTTGTAGCGACGCGGGGAACTGAGGATGTACTCACGACCAAAGTTCTTCTCAATTGTTTCACGGGCATCGGTGAGCGCTTTTTCGCTCAGGTTCACCGAGTCGGTACGCATGTAGGTGATCAAACCCACCTGTCCTTCGCCCTTGCCCAGATCGATACCTTCGTAGAGTTGCTGTGCCACCATCATGGTCTGCTTCACCGAGAAGCCCAGTTTGCGCCCGGCTTCCTGCTGTAAGGTCGATGTTGTAAACGGGGTGGGTGGTGTCTTTTTGATTTCCTTTTCTTCGAGCGTCTGCACAACGTATGACGCATCCTTGAGACCCGCGAGCACCTGCTGCGACTGCTCCTCATTTACGGGCACGTACTTTTTGCCATCCTTCTTTTTAAGATCGGCAGTGAACGGTTGCTGCGCCTCGTTGAGGAAGTCGGCTTTGATCGTCCAGTACTCTTCGGGATTGAATGCCTTGATGGCACGTTCACGATCAACGATGATCCGCACCGCCACCGATTGCACGCGTCCTGCCGAAAGGCCGCGATAGACTTTCTTCCAGAGGAACGGTGAGAGTGTGTAGCCCACAAGACGATCAAGAATGCGTCGCGCGTGCTGTGCATCGACGAGTTTCTCATCGATCTTACGGGGATGAGCGACGGCCGCATCAATCGCCTCTTTTGTAATTTCATGAAAGACGATGCGCTTTACCGGCTGCTTCTTCTTTCGCTTGAGAATCTCGACCAAATGCCAACCAATGGCTTCTCCTTCACGATCTTCGTCAGTTGCAATCCACAGTTCAGCCGCGCTATCGAGCGACTTCTGCAGTTTTTTCACGACCGCGGCCTTCTCTTTGGGCACCACGTACTTGGCAGAAAAATCCTCCGTATCGACCCCTAATGTTCCTCCTGGCAAATCGCGGACATGCCCCATACTCGCTTCAACATCAAAGTCAGGTCCAAGAAAACGCTTGATGGTCTTGGCCTTCGTGGGGCTCTCGACAATGACGAGATGACTTGGCACTGAAAATCGAGAAATGAAGTCGAACGAAGAACAGTGCGAGAGACTAGTGGGGAAAGTGATCAGGTGTCAAAGAGAAAGGTGTGTCGTCACACTTCGTCATACCATGGGAGAAAAGTTGCTCCATTGCGAAAAATGTGACTCAATCATCAGATAGATCCCTCTTAGCTGACTACCTTTCGTACTCAGTTTGTTTGGCTTTGAGAAGCCGTGGCGACGAAGTTAAGCGCAGAAACCATCCTCGCGCCAAATTCGTGGCTTGCCTAAGCCATTCCCCTCCGTACACTGAAGACGATTTACTTCTCCTACCCCCTATCCTATGTCCAAGCAGGATCTCATCAACGCAATCGCGGATGCGGCAGGTATCACCAAGCGTGCTGCTGCCTCTTCGCTCGACGCTCTCATCACGCTCGTCACCAAGGAGCTCAAGCGTGGTAATACCGTGACGATCACCGGCTTCGGAACCTTCAAGGTTTCTAATCGTGCTGCTCGCATGGGCGTAAACCCAAGGAACCCGACACAGAGGATCTCGATCCCTGCTATGAAGGTCCCGTCCTTCAAGGCTGGCAAGACCCTCAAGGACGCTGTTCGGTAAATTACGAATTTGGAATTCAGTAAGAGAGCCTCCGTAAGGAGGCTTTCTTTTGGGGATCAGGAATTCGGGAATCGGACTTAGGGGCTCTGTTTCAGGATTCATGATGAGAAGAATGCTGCTTTCTGTCTAAGAAACTCCGCCAAAGACTCTCCGAAGTCCGAATTCCTATTCCCGAATCCCTCGTCACCCGCTATCCTCCGATTCCGATGAACAGTTCTCTCATTCAAGACAGTCTTGGCCAGCTCTTAACCCTCCTCAATCTTCCGTTCGATTCGATTACTGTGGATGAAACAGAGGGAGAGGGATTCACGCGTGTCGACATCGTCTCGAATACCCCCAGCCGTCTCATCGGCTGGCATGGCGAAACACTCAACTCTGTACAACATCTACTCAAGTCCATTTTGCGGAGTAAGGAAAAACTGGAGAAGAGCCCCTTCATCGTGCTCGATGTCGACGGGTATCGACGCGAGCAAGAAGAGAAGGTGAAAAAAATGGCCGAGAACAAGGCGGACTTTGTGCGTCGCACGGGTAATCGCGTGGCGTTGGCCCCCATGAGCCCGTACTTCCGTCGCATCGTGCATCTGCACATTGCCAATAATCCCACCTTTCAAGATCTCACCACCGAGAGTATTGGCGAGGGCGACTACCGCCAGGTCGTCTTGCGCTCGAAAAGCAAGAAGGACCCGACTATCGGTGAAGAGCTCTCACCGGTGATGGAAGAAGCTGCACCGAGCGGAGAGGGGTTTGAGAATTTGGATGTGTGACGGAGCTTTGAACTGATAGCTGTTCGCTTGTAGCTGATAGAAAGGTTTTGTTTTCTAAAAGCTCTCAGCTACAAGCTACTCTCTCATTTTTTTCCATTCTTCGAGCAGCTTCTGTTCTGCACGCGAGAGCTTGGTGGGAACTTCGACATTCACCGTC
Organism: uncultured Candidatus Peribacteria bacterium; assembly: GCA_964404805.1. Classification (GTDB taxonomy): domain Bacteria; phylum Patescibacteriota; class Gracilibacteria; order Peribacterales; family Peribacteraceae; genus Peribacter. The sequence continues at coordinate 30,122 of CAYOLJ010000003.1, read as the reverse complement.
ACGTAGTGATCCCCGGTGCGACTGCTATTGAGAAGAGGCATACCCTTACCCTTGAGACGAAAGACCTGACCCGGTTGCGTACCGGCAGGGATCTTGAGCGTGACAGATCCGTGCACGGTTTTTATCGAGATCTCTGTGCCGAGGAGTGCATCGGCAACGGGAATGGAGACAATTGAGTAAATGTCATCCCCATTACGTTCGAACTGGGCATCGGGACGAACGCGCACGATCACATAGAGATCTCCAGTTTTGGCGCCACGCACACCTGCCTCACCCTCTCCGCGCAGGCGTAGCGTCTGCCCATCGTGCATGCCCGCCGGAACGTGTACGGTGATGGGATCACGCGTGCGCACCTTGCCATCGCCGCTACAGGTACGACAGGAATGCTCGTGCGTTTTTCCCGAGCCACCGCATGTTTCACAAACCATCGCCTGACGGAATGTCCCGAAAAATGATTGTGCCGTACGACTCACTTCCCCCGTTCCTCCGCACTCACGACAGGTCACTTGCTCCGATCCTTCTTTCGCTCCTGATCCTTCGCATTTCTTACAGACGCGCTGACGCTCAAGTGTGATGGATTGATCGACCCCGTTCACGATATCCACAAACGCTACCTCGATTTCTACTTGCAGGTCACGCCCCTTTTTCTCGCGCTTGCTCCTGCGACCCCCTGCTCCGAAGAATGTTTCGAAGATGTCACCGAACCCCCCAAGATCCTCCGGATTGAATCCCGAAAAATTAAAACCGCCGAACGGTCCTGCTCCACCGCTCGCCCCTCCGCTTCCAGCCGGCCCTCCCGTCGTGCCGAACTGATCGTACATCGCGCGCTTCTTATCGTCGTTCAGCACCTCGTACGCCTCATTCACTTTTTTGAAACGCTGCTCAGCGTCCTTGTCCCCCTTGTGACGATCGGGGTGGTGCTCCTTGCTCAATTTGCGATACGCCTTTTTCAGCTCTTCTTTCGTGGCATTACGCTGCACTCCGAGAATGGCATAGAGATCCTTAGGCATCCCCCCTAGGATCGCGAAGGAAGGGCAGGAAGCAAGGGTGGAAGCCTATCTCTTTTTATGGTAAAATAGTTCGATGGCTTTCAGCGCATCACTCTCGCGCAGATTCCTCGGCTGGAGCACCCTCTCACTGGGGGGACTCTGTCTGTTCATTGTGGGATACGCTTTCTTCGGATACAGCGGAAACTCTTCCCCTCTCGCAGGACGTCTGCTCCCATCGGAATATCGTAAAGAGACACGCTGGCGCGTGATCACTGCCAATATGGTAGAGAGTGGAGCAACCATTCCGACCGATACGAATGTGATCTTCGAAATACCTGGCGATGCCCCGCAGATCCTGCGACGAATACTCTTGGGTTCATACGATCGAGAGATTCGTTACTGGGGTTACTGTCTGCCCGAGAATTACGACCACACCAAAGCCATGGCAAGCGATCGTCTGCCTGGACGAGTCTTTCTCTCTGAAGGAGAGCGCAAAGTCCGCGATGACGAGTACAAAATGAATCTCGCCAGAACGTTCTCGATTCCCGATAATCTTACGGAAGAGGATCTCAATGAACTCCGAGAGCGCCCTGCAGGACGAATCGAGCATGAAATCGAAACATTCGAGCCCGGCAGTATCTGCTACATCATGTCTCAGGTTCCTCTCGCTATCGGTCTCGATCCAGATGACGACGAAGCCAACGACCAGGTAGAGAAGGAATATGGCACGGATCCTGCCCTCTCCGATAGCGACGGTGACGGTGTTTCTGACGGTCGTGAAATATTCTTCTTGCACTCAAGCGCCGTTCGCCGGGACTCCGACGGCGATGGTCTCATCGATGGTCTTGAAGATATCAATCACAACGGCCATCTCGAGAACTCCGATACCGATCCCATCAAGTGGGATACTGATCGTGACGGTTTGCCCGATGGACTCATGAAGGTCGGCGCGGGGCGCAACACGCAGATTTTGGGGGAAGATAAAAACCTCAATGGTGTTGTGGATGAAGGAGAAACAGACCCACGCAAGTGGTCTTCATACGGTGATGATATCTCTGATTACGAGCGGTATATGCAGTGCATAATGACCGGAGGGAGCGATTGCTAGTATTTCTTAAATCCTGTATAATGCTTCGATGACATACAAACATCTCCTTCGCGGCACTCTCCTCGTTCTCGGTCTTGTTGTGGCCCCTGCCGCGCTGGCATATCTCTCGCCCGAGGATGTATTGCTCAATAAAGAACTCTACCTTCCCCCCACCCGACGTGAGGCGGCTCTTCGTGTCGATCAGCAAGCACGCGAGAGTGCCGACCGCAGAGAGCGGGAGCAGGAAATCCTCTTCAAAGCTCAACAGTCCTCTGAATCTTCCAGCGTCGAAGCGGTTGCCATGCCCTTGGAAGGGAATGGAGCGGCACCGGAGTACACAGGATCGTTCTCACAGGAGGATCTGCGTTTACTCCAGACTATCCGACTCTTGGACCGCGTACAGCGCAATCAGCAAGTGGTGCTGTACGGTGACCGTCTGCTCCCTATGCAAGTTGACTCTCTGCATGGAGGTGCCCCTCTCGCCCCTACAGGAGCTGGTGGGATTCTCTCAGGAATCACTATGCTCGGGGCTGTTGGCTGGACGCTCCTGCGCGCACAAAAAGGAAAGGTTGTGGCCGAGAAGTAATCACCAAAGCGGAACATTGGATCCTTGTCTCTACCCCTGCTAGGCTCATTTGCCTGTGCAGAATGCTCTCTCATTGACGGGAAAACGCTGGATACTTCCGAAGGAAACCAGCACCGCACCCAATGCGATTGTGGCGCGACTGCTCGCCGAGCGTTCTCTCGAAGGACATACCCTGCCATCACCGCAGGTGTTTCCCGACATGCCACGTGCAGTCGCACGTGTGCGACGTGCCATCGAGCAGCGTGAGACCATTGGGATTTTTGGCGATTATGACTGCGATGGCATTACGGCGACCGCCCTGCTCGTCCGTTTTTTGCGCAGACACGGCGTGGAACCCGTTGTGCGTCTTCCTCATCGCATACACGATGGCTACGGGCTCAGCCAGGAAATCATAAAGGAGTGTGCAGCGCAGGGCGTCTCGCTCCTGCTCACCGTCGACACAGGCATCACTGCTGTTGCAGAAATTTCTCTGGCGTCGGCGCAGGGCATAGATGTGATCGTCACGGATCACCACCACCTGCACGCCGAGGTACCCAAAGCTCTGGCGCTCATTCATCCAGCACTCGCTCCAGACCATCCCTTGCCGCATCCTTCCGGTGCCGGTGTTGCACTGCAGTTCGTGCGCGCACTCGAAGGGTGTGAAACGTGGAACGATCATGAAACAGACGATGCACTCGCGGCCATTGGCACTATTGCCGATCTCGTGGAACTCAAAGGTATAAACCGTATTCTCGTGCGACAGGGTCTCATCGCTCTCGATACACTCACCGCAGGACCCCTCGCGGAGCTTGCGGCTTCGGTGCGCAAACACGGTAGCCCCCTTACGAGCACAGATATCGCTTTTCGTCTCTCTCCCCGCATCAACGCCGCAGGACGCATGCAGGACCCTCTCATTGCGCTCACAGCCCTTCTGGAGGGGGGGGAATCCCTTACGCAGTTAGAACAGCTCAACGTGCACCGACAGGACGCCACAGGCGGTTTCGTGGCGCGAGCATGGCAGCTCCTCGGCCTCTCGCCGCAACCGTGTGCGCATGAATTACGTGGACTCCCCCCCTTACTCACCGTGGCAGGCGAGGACTTTCACGAAGGACTCATCGGGCTCATTGCCGGCAGGCTCACCGAAGTCACGGGGCACCCCAGTTTTGTCATAGCCGTACGGGACGGCGCATGTACAGCATCGCTCCGTAGCACTCGCTCTTATCACATCGCTGAAGGATTGGAGCGCGTAAGCGATCTGCTCACGACATTTGGCGGCCACGCACAGGCAGCAGGCTGCACGTTCAGCCAGCAGCATCTTACCGAGCTGACCCAACGCCTCACCAATGACGTCGCTGTTCACACTACAGCCGATGATCTACTCCCCACTCTCACGGTTGATGCGGTCCTTTCTGCTCAGGATGTAACACTCTCGCTCTGCGAGCAGCTCCGGCACCTAGAACCCTTTGGGCAGGGAAATCCTGAGCCGCTGTTTCTGCTGAAGAATGTTTCACTGGCACAACCACGCTGCGTGGGAAAGGAGGGAGCACACCTGCAGACACACGTCGCCGGCGCGAAAGCGATTGGATGGCGACTGGGGCACCTAAACGAACAGCTCAGTCAGCCTCTCGATATCGTCTGCAAGATCGGCATCGATACATGGAACGGACGGCGCGCTCCGCAGATCGTGTTGGAGGACCTGCGTGTTTCTGTTCCCGTACGACTTCCCACATCTGCTACACAATCACACGTACTTTCTTAAATAATAAAACAAGCCGACGACATTAAATAAGTCATCGCGAAGTTGTGGGTGCCTCCGGCGGGCCCCACAACTGGAGCGATACCGCTCAGGGAAAAAGGGTGCCCGTGAGGGAAAAAACCGTAGGTTTTGTCCATCACGAATTAAACCGGTGCCAATGCTCCTTCCATTTGGAATACTTCCGTTACTGGTGTCATAAGAGCCGCTGCAATCTTGTACGCGAGCAGCACCGAAGGATTCGTCTGGCTACGCTCAATCGACATAATAGTTTGCCGGCTCACGCCCGTACGCAACGCCAATTCCTCCTGTGTCATATTTTTTTCGAAACGCAGACGGCGAATGCAGTTCTTTAAGGCAACAGAGGACATAGGGGAGGAGGAAGGTTGGTAGGGGCGCATTGTACTGACGACGGACACAAGATCAAGGTTTGGTGTGCGCACTTCGCTTGCACAAAAAAACATAGTGACGTCCGGCTCATCACGCAAGTAAAAGGACGGCAAGAGGAATGAGATAGAGTGCAAACCACGCCAGACTGAATCGACGCACCATCGCACGCAGAAACAGTACGGCGAGCACGCTGGAGCCGAAGGATGCCAAGATACCTGCCCACACGATCGAAAGTGGAGGCAGTGTAACGCCGTGTAGAAGATCCTTGGCTGTGAACAAGGTTGCTCCCGCAATCACCGGCACCGCGAGTAAAAAAGAGAATTCCACCGCTGATTCACGTCGCCATCCGAGAAAACGAGCAGCAGAAATGGTAAGTCCTGACCGTGAAATGCCCGGAGGCAGTGCACACGCCTGCGCTAACCCGATGAGGAGCGCATGCATCCAAGAAATACGGGACGAGGTATCTCTATGTTGCGGCACACGCTCTGCGAGAATGAGCAGAACACCCGTGACTGCAAACCCCACGCCTACGAATGTTAGAGAGCGCATGTGCAGAGCAATAAAACTTTCGAAGAGCATACCGGTCGCTGCGGCAGGAATGGTCGCAAGCAGAATCATAAAGAGGAGGTGTCGGTGTCGGCTCTCTCCTGTACAGAGTGAACAGAGCATGCGCCACCAGAGCACCGGATACGTAATGAGGAGCGCCAGCAGGGAACCCGCGTGCAACAGAATGTCGAAGCTTTGGAGATCTGCAGGAACACCAACCTTGAGCCAGCTCTCAGCGAGAACGAGGTGCCCGGAACTTGAAATAGGAAGAAGCTCGGTGAACCCTTGCAACATGCCGAGAAGAAATGCATCGAATGTCGTCATGAATGCTGAGAGGAAGACTGTTGACGTCGACGCCGGCGTTTCCACTGCACGTACAACCACAGGAGCACGATGCACCCGCCAATGGCCCACAGTGTGGCCGTCTGCGACCACTGCCGTACGAGTTCCTCATTGCCCCCCACGGCGTACCCGATGAGCGCGAGCACCGTCACCCAGAATCCCGCACCCAAACCGGTCCAGAGTGCAAAACGCCAAACCGACATCTTCGCGAGGCCGGCGGGGAACGAAATGTACTGGCGCACGACAGGAATGATGCGCCCGACGAACGTGCCGATCTCTCCGTACTCGCGTAGAAAGCGCTCGGCGCGTTCGAACTTCTCGGGCGAGATCAGAAAAAAGTGCCCGTACTTCAGCAGCGCTCTGCGTCCGAGTGTCGCGGCAATGGCGTAGTTCACCAAAGCCCCGAAAATTGAGCCCGCCATGCCCGAGAGAATCGCCAGCCCCAGATGCATCTGACCCTGCTTGGCGAGATACCCCGCCGGAATCATCACCACTTCACTCGGGAAAGGGATGAAGGAACTCTCGACCGCCATGAGCAGTGCGATGCCGGGGTATCCCACCGCACCAACGGTATCGACCAACCAGTGCGCAAGTGCCTCTATCATGCGCCACAGGCTACAGAAGAAGCGTGTGATTGGCGATGGAAACATTGATGATTGGTGGTTCTTCTTACCCGAAATCGCAACCGGAAATCGGCGAACCACCAATCATTGGCAGCTGTCAATTCATCACATCTCTCCCAATGCGCTACTCATCCTCTTTGCGCAAAACTCGCAAAATTCGATACCATTGCCGAAAATGACGCCTTCTCCTTTTCACGGCATCTTCAGTTCATTCGGATCGCCCGAGTGGGATCGAAGCGCAGCGCCGACAGGAACGGCGATCAAACCGGTCGCTGAAGAATCGACACCTGCCCGTCAATCCGGTGTAGGGCAGATCGCCGTCGACATCTACGAGCAAGAAAGCTACTACATCATCCGCGCCCCTCTTGCCGGCGTGAAGTTGAGTGACCTCGATATTGAAGTGGATGACAAAGTGCTCACCATTCGCGGCAAGCGTGCCGTGCCCGATACCATTCCACGCGATCAGTACTACCTGCAGGAGTGTTTCTGGGGAGAGTTCTCGCGCTCTATCACGCTGCCGTGTGCCATTGATCCCAAGCGCGTAAAGGCCACCTTCAATCGCGACTGCATTCTAAAAGTACTCGTCCCAAAAGAAGAGAAGGTGAAAGTCGTACGGATCAGTGAGGGAGGATAATTTTATGAGAGACAAATCTATCCACTATCACTTCCTGCTCGTTTTCCTTCGGCGAATGTTGCGCAGTTTCGCCGAGACTTCGCCGCGCATGACCTTTAGTTCTGCGAGAACATCTTCACCACCCATGTAGTGCCAATCCACCTGATCGAGCAAACGGGAAAATTGCTTCAGGCACTTCTGTGTTTCTTTGCGTCGCTTTTCATTTTGAAAATTTCCATCGCTCAAATGTTTCCAGAGTTCGATTTGTATCACGTAGAGATCGTGAACCTTGGCGAGTGCAGACTGTGAGACGGTCATGGGAGTTTGTGTGGAAGATTTCGAAGCATTGTAGCGGTTTTTGCTGTTTGGGTCAAACAAGCCCCTCAAGAGAGCCCATAGTGAATGGCACGCATTGCGCATGAGAGAGCGGAAAATCCTATACGGCATTTTTGGGATTTTTGGTGCTCTTGCTCGCTTCGGTTTCCCCACTCTTCTCCGCTACACTCTTCTTCGATGAAGATCACTCAAGCTATTCTCCCCGTCGCCGGTCTCGGCACACGTTTTCTGCCGTGGACGAAGGCCGTGCCCAAGGAATTACTCCCTCTCGGCAATCGTCCCATCATCGCGTACATCGTGGACGAGTGTCTCGAGGCTGGTATTACCGATATCTGCTTCGTCATCAGCCACGGCAAGGAGGAAATTATCGAGTACTTTCAAGAGGACCCCGCGCTCATGAAGGAGTTGAAGCAACGAGGGAAGGAGGAGCTCCTCGATTCACTCAAGCCCTACGCTAAAGCGCACTTCGAAACGGCATATCAGGAACAGATGCTCGGCGATGGTCATGCGATTCTGCAAGCCGAGAAATTTGTGAAGAGCGAAATGGTCGCCGTGCTCTTCGGTGATGACCTCTTTGTGGGAGACAAGCCCGGCATCGTGCAGCTCATCGAAGCGGCCAAAGATATTCCCGAAAAGGAATTTGCGCTGATCGCTGTTGAGAATATCCCGCGTGAGAAGACGAACCGTTACGGAATCGTCGATATCGACGGCGAGGTTTCTGGAAATCCTCGCTTGAGAAAAGTGAAAGGCCTCGTCGAGAAGCCGGACCCCGTGAAGGCCCCATCCACGCTGGGCATCGTAGGACGCTACCTGATCCCGCAATCCGTGATTGCATCACTGCCGAATGTCGCTGCAGGCAAAGACGGTGAGATCCGTCTGATTGATGCGCTCATTGCTAAACTCAAGACCCTGCCGGTCTACGCCTTCGAGTGCAGCGGTTCACGCATCGACACAGGAACGCCCGAAGGATACGCCAAAGCGGTGCAGACGCTCGGTATGCTCGAATAGCATCTCAGCGCTGACACTCGTATCCGAACGGTGGCACACGATCGTAGCGTGAGAAGGTGTAGTTGCCACACATGTAGAGATCCTGCGGAGTCGGCTCTGCTTGGTACGAGGCTGGAGCAGGAAACGGATGGTACGTTTTGTAGTAGTTCTGACGGTGATAGGGATGCAGGGCGAAACTCTTCGCACGTGATGGCAGCGTGTAGTAAAAGATCGTGGGGTCGTAGAAGTAGCTGTCGGCAAAACCGCCATTCGTCTGCTGCAGCCACTCTCTGTCCCAGTCGTATCGATAATTGGGCGAAGAGGCCTGTGCCGGGAGGGCGAAGAGAGAGGAGGCGAGGATGGCTGCCGTCGTGACGGCGAAGCGGATACGGGAGGAGAGGGTGACCATAGAGCGATGATTCTACGTTAGTTCTGTTCTATGTCAATTAATTCCCAAGCCCTTTTGCTAGCCACAAAAGCGACTTTTAGGCCTCTAGAGTTCCTTCTTGAGCAGATCAATTTCGTCGCGCAAATCTGCCGCCTTTTCGAACTCCAGATTCGCCGCGGCCAGCTCCATCTGCGCGTCGAGTTCCTCGAGCAGACGCTTCTTCTCGTCTTTCGGAATCTTGGTGTGATCGCGACGGGGATGTTTGAGTGCTGCCTTGCTGTGCGCCTCGGCAATGTCTTTTACCGCCTTCTTGATCGTCTGGGGAGTGATGCCATGTTTTTTGTTATACGCCTCTTGAATCGTGCGACGACGATCCGTCTCGTCGATGGCCTGTCGCATGGCATCGGTCATCTTGTCGCCATAGAGCGTGACATGACCGTTCACGTTACGGGCGCAGCGTCCGATTGTCTGGATGAGTGCATCGCGTGAGCGTAAAAATCCCTGTTTGTCGGCATCGAGAATACCGATGAAGCTCACTTCGGGCAGATCCAATCCCTCACGCAGCAGGTTGATGCCGACGACGATGTCGATATCGCCGATACGCAGCTGTCGCAGAATCTCGATGCGCTCCATGGTCTCGATATCACTGTGTAGATAACGGACTTTCAGGTCGGCATCCTGCAGGAACTGCGTGAGATCTTCGGACATCTTCTTGGTAAGCGTGGTAAGCAGCACGCGTTCTTTGCGCTTGAGCGCCTGCTGAATTTCGCTCATGAGGTCATCAATCTGGTGCTTCGATGGCTTCACGGTCACCGGCGGATCGAGCAGCCCCGTGGGACGAATGATCTGCTCCACAATCTGATGCTTGGCTGTGTGAGCGTACTCGTATTTGCCGGGTGTGGCCGTCGTGTAGATCGCCTGCCCGATGTGCGCCTCGAATTCCTTGAATTTCAACGGGCGATTATCGTGTGAGCTGGGAAGCCGGAATCCGAAATCAACAAGCGTCTGCTTTCGAGAGCGATTTCCCTCGTACATGCCACCCACCTGCGGAATACTGATATGTGACTCATCCACTACGAGCAGAAAATCCTTGGGGAAGTAATCGAGCAGGGTTGAGGGTGGTGTGTCGGGCTTCTTCTCTTCTAGGTAGCGCACGTAGTTCTCGACGCCGGTGCAGTAGCCCGTCTCTTTGAGCATCTCGACGTCGTACTCGGTGCGTGTGCGGATGCGCTCGGCTTTGGCGAACTCTTTGGCCTCGAGGAACTTCTGCTCTTGTACCTTCATATCTTCGAGAATCGCGGCCGTTGCACGGTCGATTTTCTCTTTAGTCGTGACGTTGTGTGCGGCAGGGAAGATTGCCACTTCGTCGAGCTTCTTCACGAGCTCCCCCGTAAAACTGTCGACCTCCTCAATCGAGTCGATCTCGTCGAAGGGCACCTCGAGACGGATTGCCGTGTCGCCGCCATGAGGGAAGATCTCGACCGTGTCGCCGAGCACGTGAAACATGCCCTGCTTAAACTCGATTCCGCTGCGGCGATACTGAATATCGGTGAGGCGACGCAAGAGCGTATCGCGCTGGATGGGCTGGCCGCGCTTCAGATGGATCGCGAGCGCTTCGTAATCCGAAACATTACCAAGCCCGTAGATACACGATACCGAGGCAACAATGAGCACATCTTTGCGCGTGAGCAGATTAATGGTCGCCGCGTGACGGAACTTCTCAATCTCTTCGTTGATACTGGCGTCTTTCTCGATATACGTATCGGTCGCAGGCAGGTATGCCTCTGGTTGGTAATAGTCATAGTATGAAACAAAATAGCTCACTGCATTTTCGGGGAAGAACTCGCGAAACTCACTGCAGAGCTGGGCAGCCAGTGTTTTGTTGTGCGCAAGGACCAAGGTGGGTCGCTGCACCGCCTGAACCACGTTGGCGATCGTGAAGGTCTTGCCCGTGCCTGTCGCGCCGAGCAGGGTCTGGTGCTTTTCGCCCTTCTTGAGATTCTCGATAAGCTTGGCAATCGCGGTCGGCTGGTCGCCAGTCGGCTGAAAGGGTGAAACAAGTTTGAATGGTTTGGTCTTAGACATGTTTTTGAATTGTACCAAGATGGCGCTCCCCGTCCATGGATATGGCTCTTTTGGGTGTGTTTTTTTGTATTATCCCCTCTTTCTAGCCACCCGAAGAGGGAGATGAAAAGGGTGCAGCACAATAAGCCTTTCCGCTACACTTTACCCATGATCGATCTCACAGATCTTCGCAGCCAGCCCGACATCTACCAAGATGCCGCCGAGAAGAAGGGCATCAAGATTTCGGTGAAGGAATTTCTGAAACTGGATGAACTGCGGCGCGAATTGAAGCAGCTCACGGATGAGATGCGCGCGAAGCAGAATTCCGCCAACAAGAGAATCCCTGGGCTCAAGGGAAAGGAGAAGGAAGATGCGCTCAAGGAAATGAAAGGCCTCTCTGAGACACTCAAGCACCGCCTGGGCGAACTAGAACAGACCGAAGAGACGTGGCAAAGCATGCAGCTCATGCTCCCAGCTCTCCCCCACCCGCGCGTACCAGTGGGCAAGGGCGAGAAAGATAACGTGGAGGTGAAGAAGTGGGGGGACCCGAAGAAACTTCTCAAGGTGACGGAGCCCAAAGATCACGTCACGCTGGGTGAGGCGTTGGACATCATCGATATCCCGCGCGGGGTCAAGCTGGCCGGCGCACGCAGTTACTTTTTGAAAGGGGACGGGGCGAGGCTCCATCGCGCTGTGCTGCAACTCGCGCTCGATCACCTCAGTAAGAAAGGTTGGATCCACTTCACGCCACCCTACATGGCGAACTGGGATTGTCTCATGGGCACGGGGTTCTTCCCGGGGGCCGAAGAGCAGACCTACGCCGTGGGCGCGCAGGAGAAGCGTGGCGAGAAAATTGAGGCTGATGATCTTTACATGATTGGCACATCAGAAGTCTCGGTCTGCAGTTACCACAAAGATGAAGTGCTCAAAGAAAATGACCTGCCCAAACGCTATGCAGGATTCTCGCCGTGCTTCCGTCGCGAGGCGGGCACGTACGGCAAAGATACCAAGGGCCTGTATCGCATTCACCAGTTCGACAAGGTGGAGCAGGTGGTGCTGTGTCCCGCCAATACCGAGATTAGCCTCGCCCTCTTCGAAGAGATCCGCACGAATGCAGAGGACGTACTGCAGATGCTCAATCTGCCCTACCGCGTGCTCGACATCTGCACGGGCGACATGGGCAAGGGCAAGGTCTACATGCAGGACATCGAAACCTATATGCCCAGCCGCGAGAGCTACGGCGAGACGCATTCCTGCTCATACCTCGGCGACTTCCAGGCGCGCCGGCTCAATATCAAGTACGAGACATCTGAGGGCAAGAAGCTCTTCGTCCACACACTGAATAACACGTGTATCGCAAGCCCGCGCATTTTGATTCCGCTTTTGGAGATGAATCAAAATGAAGATGGGAGCGTGACGATCCCCGAGGCACTCAGGCCGTATATGGGAGGCCAGAAAAAAATTGGATAAACAGAAGTCACCCTGAGCGAAGCCGAACGGGTGACGATCCCCGAGGCACTCAGGCCGTATATGGGAGGGCAGGAAAAGATTGGATAAGAGAAAAAGGCAGATACTTGAAAAGTATTCAAATTAGTTTATAATTTCAATATATGTCCGAATCCCCACAGCCATCGAAAGTCGCGAGGCGCATATTGATGGGTGCTGCTCTTCGAGAAGTACGCGCGACGCAGAAGCGCCTGAGAGCAGAGAAGGAGGCGCAGACACAGGCACCGGTAGATCCTGCAGAAGAATCACTACAGGTGGCCGAAACCATTGTGGCTCAGCCAAGCGCAGCAGAAGAGATTGCGGAGCTGCGAAAAAGATTTGCAGAAGAGTATAAAGGCCTTTTACGTGCCGCAGTGCGGGTGCTCGAACGTGATCACAAAACTCGATCGCAACTTTACGACGTGTTGAACTGTGAATCGGAAGAAAAATCCTGATTTCTACTTCTTGCGCCACTGACGCACGATATCAACGAGCGCGAGCAGCACGCCAGCTCCCATTAAGCTGTAGCCAAGCAGACGCTGATCACCGAAGGCCATACCGGCAATGATCAGCACGAATGCGATCCCCGCCAGACGAGACATCTTGGCAGGAAGTCGTTTCTTGAGTACAAAAACCTTGAAGACCACAATAAGCGCGAGGATGACGATAGCCATCAGGATGTAGAGCTGCATGTCACTCATATCCGCATGGGAGTACGAATCAAAAACGATGAGACCACCCCTCATATTCTCACAGAATTGGAGCGAGTTCCACGTGTATCGGTTTTGCTCATCCCCAAGGCAAAAACGCGTCAGTGCATTTCTTCCGCACATGCAGAAGGTGCCGTGAGAGCGCACACCACGGACAATGGAGCCACCTGCTCCTTCCCCCATCCCCCCTATGCCAAAGCAACGCATTCTCGTTGTTGATGATCTGCCCGAGAAGCTCCGCTACCTCACGGGTCTCACTAAGAGTGCACAGCCCGAGAGCGAGGTGATCACCGCCACGTCGGCCCGTGAAGCGATCAGTATCATCGCAGAACAGGGCCGAGACCAAATCGATGCCGGTGTGATCGACTTCGACCTCGACAATGGGCGTGACGGCGGAGACGTGATCGCAAAACTACGCAGTACGAATACGACTGCATGCATCGCACTGGCGACGGCACGCAGAGAAAACTCCTTCGAAGACGAAGCCAAACCTATCGCCCTGCATGCAGGAGCAGATGAGGCACTTTCGACCTATCAGGAGGATTTTGAGAGCCGGCTCAGCATGATGTTGGCAGCATAAAGGTTTTTTGAGAGCCACTCCTTGTTCTTGGCTTACCCAAGGGATCCCTTGATCATTTCAAAAAAACGCAATTTATGGTACTATGGTGTGATATCCAAATAGAACCTATGGTCTTGCTTCTCTCTGGTGGCACTGAGGTTACACGCGGCGTGATCGTGGATAAATTCCTGTCAGATCACCCCGATTGGCGACATTTGGCACTCGAAGATTTGGATGCAACGCAGGATCCTGATGATGTGATCGGCATGGGAGCGTTTTTCGCGCTTTTGGTTGCCTGTGAATGTGCCAAAGAGGCATTGAAGGAAGGATACAACGTAGTGATCACCTGCCCCGCCGCCGAAATGCTCGACACCGTGGAGGAGTCGTTCCCCAAAGATCTCACATCGGTCTATTTGGGTAAGACGAGGGCCAAGACGGTCTACGATCGCGTGATCGACACAACGAAACAGTCGGTAGGCGAGACGTGTGCCACGCTTCATAAGCTCGTTGCGTAATCACTGGTCGTCGGTAGCCAGTAACTGGTAGCGTGGAGATACCAGCTCGATTCTTTTGAACTATGCGAATGCTCTTCACTCGTTTTCCGCTTGAGAGCCGCTATGGTGGTGCCGAGGTGCAGACCATGGCGCTTCTGCGGGGGCTTGCAGCACGAAATCACGGCGTTGCCTTTCTCGGCAGCTGCCCCGCGCTACTCAAGCTCTGTCAGGATGAAGGTATTCTTGCGGGCGAACTGAAGATCGGTCCGCCCCCCGTTACCAAGTGGGGTGCTGTGAGTTTTCTCTGGCGCCGCATACCCATGCGTCAGCGCCTCATCTCGGCGATGGCGGAATTCGGACCACTCGATGCCTTGGTTATGCTCAGCCTCACCGAAAAACTCCTCCTTACCCCCATCGCCAGAGAACGCGGGCTCAAAGTGCTATGGGTAGAGCACGATCGTGTGGGCCGATGGCTTAAGCGTAATCCTTGGCTTCCTGCCCTGCGACGCGCAAGCGATGGCGCGACCGTGGTAACGGTCTCGGAACTGAGCCGAAAGATCTACGTGGAACAATTAGGCTTTGCCCCTGAGCGTGTTGTTGCCATCGGCAATGGCATCGATCCATCTCATCTCGAAGGCGGTACGGCCCCTGCGCGACCAGCATCAACGTCACTGCATGTCGGCACGGTTGCACGTCTCTCGCACGACAAGGGTGTGGATCTGCTACTCAACGCAATTGAGAATCTTCCGAACGTCACACTCGATATTCTCCCCACGGGAGAGCGCGGCAGTGACGAGACGCGCATCCGAGCGCTGGCAGCGCAGATCAATGAGAAAGGGGAACGCGTACGCATTCTCGATCCCATCGCCGAGGGTATCGGTGCGTTCTACCAATCACTCGATGCCTTCGTGCTCCCCTCGCGTGAGCACGATCCCTGCCCCCTCGCCCCGATGGAGGCCCTCTGGCTGGGTACGCCGGTGATTTTGACAGACGTCTGTGGCACAGCGGGATACTTACAGGCAGGGGAGGAGGCACTCGTAGTGCCCGCAGGTTCCGTCACAGCACTGCAAGACGCCCTGAAGGAAATGCAGAACCCCGCACGGCGGCAATCTCTGGCGCATCGCGGCAAGTGCGCGGCACGCGAGCGCCTCTCATTAGAAGCGATGATCGGTGCATACGAAAAGCACCTCACTTCGGCCGCGTAAGGCAAGCGAAAGTTAGAAAGCGCATCGCTATACTCCACGCACGATGCGTCGCTTTCTCTTCGTCATTTCGTTCTTCTGTGCTGCACTCTGGAGCACGACAGCTTCTGCATTCGAACCACGTATCCTTACACGTGCCGAGTGGGGGGCCGATGAATCGCTCCTCCTCACGACTGTAGAAGAGCAGAAGCCGGATGAAACCCGTGTTCCCACCGATGAGGGCAATGCCGTCGCTGAGCGCGTGAAACAATGTCAGGAGGCGCAGCGACTCTACCCGCAGGAGTTTCGTACTGAGAGCACGAGCAGAGCGAACGCGCGTGGCGAGAGGTTTCGATGGCCCCAGTCCTACTCACCCAGCGTGCGCTTACTTGTGGTGCACCACACTGCACTGGCGATCAGCAATGATCCGCGCTCGCCCTTGGAACGCATACGCGCCCTCTATCAGTACCATGCTGCGACACTTGGCTGGGGCGACATCGGCTATCACTACCTCATCGACGAAGATGGTACGATCTATGAAGGACGCGCCGGAGGCGACAATGTTGTGGGCGGGCACGCCTACTGCGCAAATGTGGGAACAATTGGCGTAGCACTGTTGGGGAATTTTGAAGTGGAGGAGCCGAGCCAGATTCAGATTTTGAGCCTGCAGTGGCTCCTCAGGCATCTGGCCGATCACTACAACCTTAATCCGGGCCGCTCCATCACCTTTCACGGCGAATCGAAAGATGTCATCGTCGGTCACCGCGACGTCATGCACACGGCCTGCCCGGGATACTTTCTTGCAGGTGTGTTGGACCAAATCCGCCTGCATGTTGCCACAAGGAATGTATCGGGGCGTGTGACATTTCCGCCTCCATTGAGCAGTGGCTACATGGACCGCACAAATGAGCGACGCCAAGAGCGTCTGCAATCACTGAACCTGCAACCGGCCGAACCGACACTCAGCGCATTAACCGAAACGGAGCTGACAGTGCGCCCAGGCGGGCAAGTGCAGGCTTCTATGATCTTCCGTGCCGGAGACAGCGCCGTGCAGAACCGCGCGCGTATCGCCTCGGTCGTGCGCAGCAACGCGCGCATCGGCATCTGGCAGCAACTCGGTGAGCAAAACCTGCGCGTACGCTCAGAACTTCTGCTTCCACGCCTGCTCCATGAAGGTGAGGTAGAGACGATCCGACTGCGGTTTCAGGCTCCAACCGTACCCGGAACTTACTCGGTGGATATCGGACCCGTGACGTTCCTGCTCCTTGCTGATGGTCGTCGCACCCGGTCACCTACGGGTGAGCCCGTTCCCATGACCTCTCTGGAAACTGACCGTATTAATATCCCCACTCCGGGAGCACAACGTGCCACACAATCTTCTTCTGCTGTTTCCTTTACTCCTTCTGTTTCCTCTCCTCTCATCCGCATTCGTCTCTCTCTGCGAGAAACTGGCGCCACTTCATGTAATGCCTATGACATCGCCTCTCTCTCAACACAGTACCGTGGCACCGTCACCTGTACGGTGATCGCAGGAACAGCGGTACTCATCAATGAGGTGGATCTCGAAGACTACCTCGCAGGGCTCTCTGAAGAGCCCGATACAGAGCCATACGAGAAGCAGCGCGCCTTTGCCATTGCCGCACGCAGTTACGCCGTATTCTATTTGGATGGCGAACACCGTAAGTTCCCTGGCATGCCGTACGACGGCGACGATTCTCCCGCACGTTTTCAGGCCTATGGTGGCATCGCCTTCGAGAGAGAGAATGCCCAATGGGTGCGTGCCGTGCGTGCAACGGCAGGACAAGTGATCACGAAGGACGGACAAATTGTGAAGACCGCCTACTTCAGTTCCGATGATGGCCGCACGCGCTCGCCGGCCGAGAACGGATGGAAGAATTTCCCTTTCGAGGAGGTCTTCGCAAGCAAGCCCGATCCATGGTGCAAGGGGTTTCCTATGGCAGGGCATGGCGTTGGGATGTCGGGCTGCGGAGCAGAGGCACAAGCCCGCGAGGGCAAGACCGCCGAGCAGATTCTGCGGTACTACTACATGGGAACGACGATTGAGGGATTAGGAATTCGGAATTAGGATTTGGGATGATTACTGTTTTTGTTTGTGTTTGTTTTTTCTCTCCGTCTTTCCTTACCTTTCTTACCTTCCTTACTTTCCTCACCTCCCTTACCTTGAACCTTCCCTACCGCATCGAACGAACGCGAAACCGAACCTCCAGCGCTACGTTTCAGGGTGACGGCGTGCTCATCCGCCTCGCCGGTCGCTTGAGTGCAGTAGAAGAGAAACGGCACCTTGCGTCCCTGCTCAAGCGCATGGCACGGCGTTTCGCCGATCATCATGCGTCGCAGGTCATTGATCCCTTTCACTCCCTTCTTCGCGCAAACGGCACGTTTCCCATCACTCTCGCAGACGGAACCACGCTGATCATGAATGTCACAATGGGGGACCGGACATCCGCGAAGAATACGGAACACGGATGGATAGTCCAGCACGGACAAAAAGGCAGCGACCAGGATTTTCGAAAATTTCTGTGGCGCCTATTGAGTGTTTCTGAGCAGCCGCGGATGGAAGAAATTGTGCATCGGATCAATGCGCGGACTTTTCGCGCACATATCACGCACGTGCGCCTTCGTCACATGCGAAGCCGCTTCGGCAGTTGCATGAGAGAAGGCCGCATCACACTCAATACGGCACTGCTCTTCGTTCCCGAGGAACTGCGCACATACGTGATCATCCATGAGCTCGCACATATCCTCCACCCAAACCACTCCCGCGCATTCTGGACTTCGCTCTCTGCCGTACTGCCCGAGTATGAAACCTGCAGAAGAACACTGAAAACGTACCGGCTATGCGGCTGACAGTTTTTTTCTCACCGCCTCAATCAGTTCCAGAAACTCTTTTTCGAAGAAGTGCCCTCTGTCCGTAAACTCATGGTACTCCGTGTTGAGCTCTTTACTCACGAGCCTCGGTTCCTCGATAGGGAAAAATAGGTCGTCCACTGAGGCAAACTGAATGATCCAATGCTGATTGCGCTTGATCGCTTCCCAGTCCCATGGATCGTCGAAGTATCCGCTCAGTCGCTCGTTCTCCACTCCCGTATCAGTGTAGTAGGCACCCACGAGCACGGAGCCGAATATCTCGTTGTGCTCCGCAAAGCGCATGGCTGCGATAGCGCCTGAGCTGTGTCCGATCAGAATGGAATTGCTGTCGGCATGGCATTCATTCTGCAGAAAAGGGAGCCAGATACTTTTTCTCGCCAAGCGGGCATCAGGAAAATCCTTCGCAACGACTTCAAGACCGAGAGATCGAAACTCTCTCGCAGCGTACGGGAACCAGTAGTGACCCACGCCCTCTCCATTGTTGCCATGGAGGAAGATGATCTTGAGAGGAGTGGAAATCATAGCGCGATGATAGCGCATCATGCCTCACGTTTATTCTCGTCGTCCCCTGTTTGCCATAGATGTAATTCCTGACACCTGCGCTGCACATCGCGTGAGAACTGATTGGGATCGAGCAGCTCTGCTCCCTGGCCCCTCAGCTCATGGATAATCTTTTCTGGTGCTTCATTCTGCTGCACGAGAACGAATGCCCGCCCCACTTCATCAGGTCCTAAGTCTGAGACGGCAAGATGCATATGAGACATACAGAGAGATGGGAAGGAGAGAAAGAATCTTTTTAACGTACCGTGGCTTCTGCCTTTGGCGCGTGTGTGTGTGACACACTGGTCGCCTCACTCACGGCCTTGAGGAGTTCGGTGATGCGCGGGGTGTCTTCCCACTTCACCTTCAGGTCTTCGCGGCCCATGTGACCGTACGCGGCGAGCGCCTTGTACTGGGGCTTGAGCAGATCCAGGTCACGGATGATGATGGCAGGACGCAGATCGAACACCTTCTCTACAGCTTTCTCGAGCACGCGGTCATCGTAGGTACCAGTGCCAAAACTCTCGACGCGGATCGACACGGGGCGAGCCACACCGATGGCGTAGGCCACCTGCACTTCACACTTACTGGCAAGACCTGCTTTCACGATGTGCTTGGCCACCCAACGCGCTGCATAGGCAGCGGAGCGATCGACCTTGCTGGGGTCCTTACCCGAGAAGGCGCCGCCGCCGTGGCGTCCGTAGCCGCCGTAGGTATCGACAATGATCTTGCGACCGGTGAGTCCGCAATCGCCTGGGGGGCCTCCGACCACGAAACGTCCTGTCGGATTGATGTGCAGCACCGTATCTTTGTCGAGGTACTTATCACAGATCGGTTCGATCACGTGCTTCGTAACATCTTTGCAGATCTGTTCATGCGTAGCGCTTTCGGCGTGCTGGGTCGAGATCACTACACACTGCAAGCGCTGCGGCTTGCCGTCGTCACCGTACTGCACGGTCACCTGACTTTTGCCGTCGGGACGAAGATAGGGAATGAGCTTATTTTTGCGCACTTCTTCCAGTCGCTTGGTGAGGCGGTGTGCAAGAGCGATAGGAAGCGGCATGAGTTCCGGTGTTTCATCGCAGGCGTAACCGAACATCAATCCCTGATCACCGGCCCCCTGCTCTTTATCTTTATTCGTATCGTTGTCGACCCCCAGCTGGATGTCGGCGCTCTGCTCCCCCACACTCACTACCACTGCACAGGCTTTGTGATCGAAACCGAACGTTGCATCGTCGTAACCGATCTCTTCGATCGTCTTACGTGCGATCTCGGCGATGGGAATGTAGATCGATGTCTTGATCTCGCCGGCGACAACCACGAGACCTGTGGTCGCCAGACATTCACACGCTACGTGCGAGGTGGGATCTTTGCTCAGTGCGTAGTCGAGTACGGCGTCGCTGATCTGATCGCAGACCTTGTCAGGATGCCCAGAAGTAACGGATTCGGAGGTGAAGAGGTGAGACATAGGATGAGGGAGTAGGGGATAGGGCGGAGGGCGTAGGGATTTTGAGAATCCCGCCTCCCTGTGAGTAGGAAGCATGAGCTTTATGAGAAGCTATCTTCCCCCTTACAGGGGCTGGAGTTCCCACCGTTCCCTTTTTGGGGGTGGTTGGGGGATGCATTTAGCGGGCCAGTTCCCTCTGCATCTCTCTGGATAGAGCGGTGATGTGGACACAGTGTAATCGCCATTACATCGCTTTTCAAGTAGATAGGATGACTTAGTTTTTGGCTTCATAAAGCCGTTATTCACTATAACGGCACTTCCGACGACAGAGAATACTAGCCTATAGACAGTGGGCGAGTATTCTTGCACTATGCAAGAGACACTCGTGGGAATCAACACCTCTACTGAGCGCCCTGTCGAACAACAGTCACCTCTTCTTGAGGAAGCAGAACAATTAAAAAGAGAAGTACAACAAGGTCACCCCGAACTATTTCCAAAACTAGAACATGCCATCGATATGCTCACGCAGCAGTCGTGGTTCACGTCAGGGGACCGGACTGCGCAATGTACAGAGCTATACGAGACGGTTTTACATTGGAAGACTGTGTATTTTCATCTCCATTTGGCAGAGAAAAGGAGTGCTGAATTAAAAGCTCTTCAAGAGGGTGACGATGGGCCACTGTGGGAGGAGCTGCAACGACACCTCTCTGAGCTAGAGCCACTCCATCAGTTTTTCGTGCCTGACATGGAGATCCGCTATCGGCAACTACAAGTCGAGGCACGTGTGTGGCAACAGATTAATGGCCACCTCTACTATGGAGGAGAGGCTATGGCCGTCGTTCAGGAACGCTTTTCTCCTCCAGATATTCGAAAGCTTCGAGGAGAGGTGCTTGCCCTATGGGAATCACACATTCTCCTTAATGCCTGCCCATTACAACGGCATCGTGCCGAGGCTCTCAAGGATTTCTGGATTCAGAAAGTCCAAAGGGTTTTTGCTCACAGGCCACCTATGGCCACCCAGCAGGCATCAGAAAGTCCCTCAACTTCAGAAAGTGCGAGTACCTAACGAGCAATCGCATTGTAGAGCCACGCGAAGACCGCACCGCAGATGAGGCCATCCAGAAAACCCCAGACTGCTCCGTACAGAAGCCCCACTGGCGTAGAGCTGTAGCCTAAGTACACCTCCGAAAGGAGGCCGACCATACTGGATCCCATACCTGTTTGCATCGCTAGAAGCCCGAAGAGGACCAGGCTGGCCGACCAGAAGATGCCGCAGGTGAGCGCGAGTGCTTTGACATTGAACATACGAAGGCAGGGGAAAGTATCCTCCATTCTACCCTCATTCCCATTCAAGTTCTTTAAGGTGCTCGATGACTCTTCCTTTAGCGACACTCACCAGATCCATGCGATATCCGCGATCATAGTGATGCGCATTTACCCACGTACGAGCGGAGCGGATAAGACGTTGTTTTTTGTACCAGTGGATGTTGAGCTCAGGAGGAAAATCCTGGGAATCCTGGGAACGCGTCTTTACCTCGGCAAAGACGATCACATCGTCAGCCGGATCATGCGCAACGATATCGATCTCATCCCGACCCATACGCACATTGCGTCCGAGGATGTTATATCCCATTGACAGCAGGTAATGCGCGGCGATGTCTTCACCTTTTTGGCCAACCAAGAAATTCTCCGACATGGCATCGATGGAGCAAGATACCACTGTACGAAGAAGGTGTACGATCGTCCAGCTTTTCCACTCGACACGGTAGGTGGACTATAGTACACCCTTCATGATTTTCCTCTCTCTATGCTCACAAAACTGAACTCGTTTGCCACCATCGGCCTTGAGAGTGCGCGCATCACGGTCGAGGTCGGCTCCATCCCTGGCGAGGGCAAGATCTTCATCGTTGGACTGGGCGACACGGCTGTGCAGGAAAGTAAGCAACGTGTCAGGCACGCTTTGCGTGCGGAGGGGTACCGATTTTCGACCGGACTCACAATTACCATCAACCTCGCCCCCGCAGACCTCCGCAAGGCAGGCCCACGCTACGACCTTGCCATGGCGCTGGGCATTCTCATCGTCAACGGATCACTCACCCTGCCGGAAGATATCCTCGCCACCACGGCATTCTTGGGCGAGCTCGCACTCGACGGCAGCCTGCGACACATCACCGGCGTACTGCCTGCAGCCATCGCCTGCCGCAAATTAGGAATCACACGCCTTGTTGTGCCCGCTGTGAACGGATCAGAAGCGGCACTGATTCCCGGCATCGATGTGATTGCTGCAGACCACATCAGTGAAGTAATTGATATTCTCAAAGGGGAACGTGCCCCTGCTTCCATCTTGGCGCCGGCGTGCAGTACCACAATACATGATCCCGAACTGGTGGATTTTGCAGATGTTCGTGGGCAGGAACATGCCAAGCGCGCACTAGAGATCGCCGCGGCAGGCGGCCACAACGTGCTCATGAGCGGGGCACCTGGCGCAGGCAAGACTCTGCTGGCACGGGCATTTCGCGGCATTTTGCCGCCCCTGTCGCAGGAGGAATCCATCGAGGTCACGCAGATCTACTCCGTCGCCAATCTGCTCCCGCCCGAAGTTCCCCTTATCACGCAGCGCCCGTTCCGTGTGGTACATCACACGGCAAGCGGCGTGAGTATCGTGGGCGGCGGACAGATTCCCGGGCCCGGTGAAATCAGCCTCGCCCATCGTGGCGTGCTCTTCTTAGACGAGCTCGCAGAATTCCCCGCACAGGTACTCGAAGTGTTGCGGCAGCCACTTGAGGATCGTCGTATCACCATTACGCGGGCACAAGGCTCGGTGACCTTTCCGGCAGATTTCACCATGATCGCTGCCATGAATCCTTCGCGCTTCACCTCAGGGAGCAAGGAACGCATTCATCGACGCATCTCGGCTCCGCTCTTGGACCGCATCGATCTCACCGTGAACGTGCAGCCTGTTCCGATCGAAGAGTTTCAACGTCCGGCCAAGGTAAATGGCGACACAACGGCAGCCGTTCTCAAGCGTGTGATCAAAGCGCGTACACAGCAGGCACAGCGCTTTTGTGATCTTCACATTCGCACGAATAAAGAAATGGGCGTGAAGGAAATCGATGCACTCTGCCCCCTCAAAGAAGACGCACACACATTACTTTCGCAGGCCGTAGATCGAATGGGTCTCTCTGCGCGCGGCTACCACCGCGCCATCAAGGTCGCTCGCACGATTGCAGATCTGGCGGGTACACAGGATATCGAGATCGTGCACGTGGCAGAAGCATTACAGTATCGGCAGAGCATTGAAGACTAGGGCCTAGGAAAAGGGCGTAGGGCAATAAGGCCCTCCTTGATCTCACTCGTACTAGAAGAGGGGAAATTGCTTTCAGGACTTATGCATGCGCACATGCAAAAAGGAACCCTACGCCCTACCCCCTACGCCCTACCCCCTGTATCGTAGTAACCATGCACTTCGCCGACGCTCTCACCTCTGCCACTCTACAAAAATCCCCCGTCTGCGTGGGGCTCGATCCCAATCTCAGCAAACTCCCCGAAGGCATTGCGAAGGACGCCAAGGGATTGATCACTTTCGGTACCGGAATCATCGATGCCGTGAAAGATGTTGCCTGCTGCGTGAAGCCGCAGATGGCCTACTACGAAGTATTGGGCTGGGAGGGGATGCGCGCCTTCTATGAAACCTGCGCCTATGCAAAACTGCAGGGGCTGCTCGTGATCGCCGACGGCAAACGCAATGATATCGGTTCCACCTGCGAAGCCTATGCGGATGCCTACCTCACGAAAGATTCGCCTATTGATGCGCTCACCGTCTCGCCCTACTTAGGCTCCGACGGTATCAAGCCTTTCATCGAGCGCTGTACCAAGAATGACAAAGGCATCTTCGTGCTCGTGAAGACCTCTAATCCCAGTTCCATCGAACTGCAGGATCTGCCCACAGGGGATGAAACGGTGCACGAACACATGGCACAGCTCGTCGAGAGTTGGGGGCTCGATCATCTAGGTAAGGAATCCGGCTACTCCTGCGTAGGGGCCGTGGTGGGCGCCACTTACCCCGAAGAACTTAAGTACCTGCGCACACTGCTCGCACACAACATCCTACTCATCCCAGGCTACGGCGCACAGGGAGGCACGGCAGCCGATGTGGCGCGTGGATTTGTGAATGGTAAGGGAGCGATCGTGAATGCGTCGCGCTCCATCATCTTTGCCTCGAAGGGCAAGGACTGGAAGGAGGCCGCGCAGAAGGCGGCGGAGAAGATGCGAGGAGAATTGAAGAGCGCGCTAAATGGATAATTCTGGTGATCCCAGTAGGAATCGAACCTACATTTACCCCTTAGGAGAGGGTTGTTCTATCCATTGAACTATGGGACCGTGCTGCCATTGTACTGTGCTGCACACAAAATACGAGAACCGTTTCCTCCCCCCTAGTCCTAACACTAACCCTAAACCCTACTTCTTCGCCTTTAGCAGCACGACTTCTCTGCCCTCTGCGGGGAGAGATTTGACCTTGTACTCATCCACAACCTCTTTGCCCACAGCACCGCAGATCTTGAGCACCTCCTGGAATGCCTTGCCGTCTTTCGCTTCGAGAGGAATAAGCACACGCGGATCTACGACATCAATGAGGTGTTGCACGATTTTCACGTCATCCACCGGCAGAATGAGAACATCGATATCACCGACAATTTCGAGCTCCGCATCGTTGAGATCGTGAAGGGGTGACGAGAGAAAGAGGCACCGCGCATCATCGGCATTGATAATGTACGAAACCTGTCCGCCCTCCTTGTGACCGAGGCCGCGGATGAAGATGCTGTCAAAGTCGTACTCGCCCGGCCAGCTGATCGTGCGCTCGGGAGGATTTTCGTCGGGATGCGAGAAGATCGTCATTGTGCCTTCGGGCCCTGGCTTGGCCTGTGCGGCTGGGAAAATGGTGAAATCCGTTTTGCCGAATGTACACTGCAGAGTGAGGCCGTCAAGAGAAGAAATCGTTGCCATAGAGCGAAGGTATGATAGGGGAAGGAACGCAGGACGCAAAGATAGAGAGTGCAATCTTTTGCAAAAAATTACCACTCCACACTCAGCTTATCGCTTCATCGTCAATGGAGTCGAAGAGCTGGATGGCAGAGGAGTATCAGCCTCATCATCCTGCTCACTGCGCTCCTCCGTGACAATTTTGTCGATATTCGCCCCCAGGTTTCTGAGTTTTTCATCGAAGCGATCGTAGCCACGCTCGATGTAACGAACATCGGTGATGGTGGTATCTCCACTGGCACAGAGGCCTGCCAGAACCATGGCTGCCCCGGCACGGATGTCGTTACTGGAAACGATGCGGCCTTTGAGTTCTGTAGGACCAATGACAAGTGCTTCGTGCGCATTGAGAATCTCGATGTGAGCCCCCATCTTTTCGAGCTCATACAAGTACGCCATACGTCCCTCGAAGAGTCTCTCAAAGATTCGACTCACTCCGTGGGCCTGCGTCATCGCGACCCCCATCGTCGCCTGCAGATCGGTGGGGAACCCTGGGAAGATGTTCGTACGTATTTCGAGTGCTTTGAGCATCGAGAGCTCACCATCCACAAATAAAACATCTCTTTCTGTTTTTACAACGGCCCCCATGCGCCTGAGGGCGCTCAGGAACGAAACCAAATGTTCACTATCCACTTCGTGCAGACGCACTTTGCCCTTGGTCACGAGAGCGGCAATAATGAACGCGCCTGCCTCAAGATAATCAGAGATGACGGTATGTGTCTGCGGTTGCAGCGTCTTTTTGCCCTGTATCGACACCGTATGTGTGCCAATGCCTTCCACCTGCGCCCCCATCGCAGCGACGAGCTTCTCTACCTCCTGCACATGCGGTTCTGCAGCAGCGAGATCGATCTGCACCTCTCCCGGAACGAGAGCGGCAGCCATGACAGCGTTCTCAGTAGCTGTCACCGAGAACTCGGGCAGAATCACACGCCCGGGCTTCAGTGCTCCTTCGAGATGGAGGATTTCATCCGTACTGCGGTCCTTCGCTCCCAGTTGTTCAAGGGCCGCAATGTGCGCATGTACCGGCCGCTTACCGAGCACGCACCCTCCTGGATATGCCATCGAAACTTCTCCAAAGCGTGCGAGGAGCGGGCCCAAAAGCACGATCGAACCGCGCAGTCTGTTCACGAGCTCACTGGGGATTAGTCGGTTCTGGAGTTTGTGTGTACGAATGCGAACGGTACTGCCCTGAAACGATGTCTCGGCTCCAAGGAATTCCAAAATCCGAAGCATGACGGTGATATCGCGCAACCGGGGAACGTTGTGGAGCACAGTCTCGCCACTGGCGAGCACTGATGCCGCAATGAGCGGGAGCGCAGCATTTTTCGAGCCGCTGATGGTGACATCGCCACGGAGGGGAAGCCCACCGCGTACGCGGTAGCGGATATCCATAGAGGGGTGCATTTTAGCGTGAAGGGGTGGCCGGTGGTAGCGATTGGAAGAGTTAAAAAGCTATAAGCTTTAAGCTATAAAGCTGTAAGCAGCGCGCTTAGGGCTTATGTCTTACAGCTTACGTCTCCGCCAGACCAGCATCTCCATAAACAACATCAGGACCCCAATCGTGATACAGCTATCCGCCACATTGAACAGGGGAAAGGAACCAATCTGAAAGTAATCGGTGACGAGGCCATCGCGCAGACGATCAATGATGTTCGCCAGCCCCCCACCAAGGATGAGCCCGTACGCAAGCCGTTCTGCCGTCTTGCGCGCCTTGCATGACATCCATACAACAGCCACGAGGGCTGCAGCAATCAGCGACATCTGCAGGATGGGCGCAAAGGCGACCCCGAATGCCACTCCCGGATTGAGCGAATACTCCAAGCCGGCAAACGAGCCGACGATCGCAATACGATGCGCGAGGAGTGTATCGGCCAGTATGGCACTCACAAGACTCAACGCCCCACTAAGCAATACGGTCACCAGCAGTATTCTCATGTCGTTATGGTAGCAAAGAACCTACCAAGCGAGAGAAATCGCTGGCGATTGACAGGTATCCTAACTGAGGAATAGAACGATTCTCCCTCTTTGATGTAACGCAAAGGAGAATGACCTTTTGCTTGCGCCAAGCCCCAAACACCAATAGAATGGACTTAGAGTTTTTTAAGAAGTAGTTCACACTGTTCCGTAGCATCGGAACGGTGCCCTTCGGCAACGCTCAGGGTGACGCTGCGGCGTCAAGTTCCTCTTTCTCTCCTCTCTCTTCATCCTCCGCTTCCCCTCTAGTCCATGCGTGCATCGTTCATCGCCGCCATTAACCAGATCTGTGCCGAAAAGAGCGTAAAGCCTGATCAGGTTCTCGAAGCCGTGAGACAGGCCATTGTCACTGCCTATCGCAAGGACTTCGGTAATAAGGAGCAGGAAATCCGCGTGGATTTAGAAGAGGGCAAAGATATGCCAACGATTCTGCTGGTGAAAGAGGTGGTGGAGGATGTGGAGAATGACAACTTTGAAATCAGTCTGAAGGACGCTCGCAAAGTGAAGCCGGATGCCGAAGTGGGTGACGAAATCTCGATTGATGTGACGCCCGTGGGCTACGGACGCATTGCCGCGCAAGCAGCCAAGCAAGTGATTCTGCAAAAGCTGCAGGAAGCCGAGAAGCAGAGTCTGTACGAGATGTTTAAGGATCGTGAGAACGAGCTCCTGACTGCCACGGTGACAAAAGTGGAACCCAACTGGGTCACGTTAGAAATTGAAGGTATGACAGTGAGCCTCCCCTGGAGAGAACAGATTCCTGGTGAGCACTACTACACCGGTAAGCGCATTCGTGTGTACCTGGATAAAGTGGAACTCACCGGTAAAGGGCCGCAGCTCAAGATCTCGCGCACGCACTCCGGACTCGTACAAAAGCTCCTCGAACTCGAGATCCCCGAAGTCCGCAACGGCGATGTCACGATCAAGGCGATTGCACGTGACGCGGGTTTCCGAAGCAAAGTTGCTGTGGCGAGCAATGATCCTCGCATCGATCCCATCGGCGCCTGCGTGGGCCAGAAAGGTGTGCGCATTCAGGCAGTGATGGAAGAGATCAATGGCGAACGCGTGGATATGATCGAGTGGAGTGAAGATCCCATTCGGCTCATCTCGACCTCCCTGCAACCAGCCTCGATCTCCGCTGTCATTATTGTGAACAATCAGGAGCGCCTCGATGATCAGGACCGCCGCATCAAAAAGCGTGCCGCTGTGTTCGTGGAGGAGGCTCAGCGTCCCATGGCTATCGGCAAGAAGGGGCAGAACATTCGCCTCGCTACCGAGCTCACCGGATTCGAACTCGACATGTACAACTACGAGGAGCTGGCGGCCTTTAAGGCCAAGTTGTCAGAGCTCAGAGAAGGCGACATTGCTCACGCAGAAGCCGTTTCCACAGAGGACTCTCCCGCGGAAGCACCTGCGGAAGAGACTCAGCCTGAGAAATCTACCGAGCCAGAAATCATAGAGAGCTGATTGCTGGCAGCGAACCGCTCCCCGCTCTAGTATCGGGATGTGAACTTGCCTCCGCTTTCCTTCGTCGTCCTCGATACCGAAACGACGGGCTTCGTACCTAAGACAAATCGTGTAATTGAGTTTGCCTCGGTACGCGCAGAGAAAGGAAAGATTGTAGAGGAATTCGAGACGCTCATTGCGATTCCCGAGAACGTGCCACCGACTGTGCAGGTACTCACGCACATCACCACACAGATGCTCGAAGGAAAACCCACATTCGAGCAGATGCGCGAAACGATTCGATCGAGGATTGGTGAAGATGCCCTCATCGTCGGCCAGAATGTCGGCTTCGATATTCGCATGCTGAAAGGAGAAGGTATCGACCTGACAGATTACCCCTGGATCGACACATCAATGCTCGCATCGATGGTGTTCCCTGAGCTGGCGAGTTACTCACTCGGTTACGTGAGCACGGTTCTCAAGTTGCGACATGAACCAGTGCACCGCGCTCTCGGGGACGTGCACGCCACGCTGGAACTCTTCGACAAATGCTGGAAACGTCTGCAGGAACTCCCACCCGATGAGCTTCGCACGCTCTTTGAGATCTTCTCTCTCTCTTCGCCAGGCTATCGACGTCTGGCTGAGGTGCTGCCGACAACGCCCGCCGCCAAACGCCCGAAGTGGCTGCTCTCAGGGACCCGTCCCTCTCGCGCCAAAAAGCAGGAGACAGGCGATCGCGTGCATCTGCCCTCTCTTACAAAAAACGGCGTGACACTGATAGAAGATTCTCTCGCTCCCCAAACGCTGCAACGCATTGTCGATACAGCGCTGGCCTCAAAGGAAGCCACATGGATCGTCGTAAAGAACCTCGAAGCGTGCGTCCGCAGACTCACGCTGCCTGAAGGCAAAACGCGCGTGCTCATGCCTGCGCCACTTCTTTTAGATCCAGAATCTGTCGAAGCCCTGCTCCTGCAACAGGCCTTCACGTCAGACGAAGCTACGTTAGCCGTCAAAGTGCGGTGGTACCGCCCTACGGCACACCGTGATCTTCCTGTGCACGGAGATGAGAGGGCAGTGTGGTACGGCAAGCTCGCCTGCACGCAACAGTCAAAGGCATATCACCAGCAATTCACGAATATCCCTTCGGTTGTCCTCATTGATCACCAGCAACTCCTCTCTCTACTCGCGGATCCGGAGCATCCTGGTCATACAGCCCTCACTGCCAACGCGCGATTGATCGTCACTGATGCCTCCATGCTCGAAGATACAGCTACGAAGGCATTGCGCTGGCAAGTGGTGCTCGATCACCTACGTGCCGCCGCAGAAGGACGTGAAGACCTTACGAATTTCTTGGACCTATTGCAGCTCTGGATCGAGCGAATCCGCGCCTTTCAGGATGTGCGTTACCTCATCAGTCAGGATCTCGAAACAACAGAGGCACACGCCCTACGTGAACGCCTCGCGCCCTTCCTCGCAGACGACACCTTGCCGGAGCTTCCGCGGCGCGATCTGGCAGATCTCGATCGTATTCTCACACCAGAACTGCTCCACCACCGCATTGCATGGATTCAGCAACGACAAGGGGGGAGTCAATTCATTCAGTCTGTCCCTGAGCGCATCGGGCCCCTGCTCTCGTCACTGTTATACGAAGAGCACCCTACAATGCTCAGTGTTCCCCCT
>CAYOLJ010000002.1:0-34779 GCA_964404805.1 uncultured Candidatus Peribacteria bacterium | reverse complement strand
CCATCACGGGGCTCTCGCGCATGCACCCCGTACTTCTCGTGCTCGGAGGGAGTCAGGGGGCTCTGTCTCTCAATCGCGCCATTGCGACACACCTCTCTGCACTACTGGAATTTTGCGACATCATTCATCTCACTGGGCATGGCAAGAGTGTCGTGGCACAGAATCCACCGGGGTACTGGCAATGCGCATTTGCCGACGAAGAGTATCCGCATCTACTGGCTGCAGCAGATCTTGCTCTAAGTAGAGCTGGCGCGGGAACTCTGGCTGAGCTGGCGGCCATTGGCCTCCCTACGATTCTCGTTCCATTGGAGGGGGTGGCACATAATCACCAACGAAGAAACGCCGAAGTTGCAGTGCGATCGGGGGGGTGCATCCTCTTGGAACAGAGCCGACTCTCTACATCACTCGTCTCAAGTGTTCAACATCTCATCAAGGCAACTGACTCTCGTCGCACCATGGGTACAGCTATTCATGCCCTGCACCATCCCGACGCTGCTCGACAGATTGCCAAAGTCATTGCACAGCAACTTGCTTGATCCGTGCTCGGCGGGTACTCTGCCGCGGTCACTTTATGAAAAAGTATTACGTCTTCCTTATTCCGCTTTTTGCGCTTGCCCTCCTTGTTGGATGCGGTCAGAAGACCCCTCCGGCAGACGAGGGGACTCCTGCAGAAGATATCATGGAGCCTGCTCCTGAAAAAGGAGCCATGGAACCTGCCCCTGAAGAAGATGCTATAGAGCCTGCTTCTGAAGAACCTGTCCCCGATGATGCTATGCCCGAACCCGATCCCATCAGCTTCGACGGAACCCTGCTCTCTGGTATGCACACCGTTGTGCTCCAGACGAGTATGGGAGATGTCACCCTTGAGCTGGATGCCGACAGCGCCCCGCAGACCGTGACAAACTTTGTCTTACTGGGCCGCTCCGGCTACTACAATGGGCTTACATTTCACCGTGTCATTCAGGACTTCATGATCCAGGGAGGCGATCCCAATGGTGATGGCACCGGAGGCGAGAGTATTTACGGTCCCACATTCGAAGATGAAGTTGACAACAATCCCATCCCACTCGTCCGCAGTGTCATCGCCATGGCCAACCGTGGTCCGAATACAAACGGCAGTCAGTTCTTCATTATCACACGGGCTGATGGCACGCCGTGGCTCGTGGGTAAGCACACTGGATTCGGTCGTGTAACGGAAGGGATGGATGTCATCGATGCTATCAGCGAGGTGGTGACCGGGGAGCTCGAGAGGCCATTAGAGCCTATTACGTTCACTGTAGAGGTTCTGAATTAGAAGGAACGAGAGACTCTTTTTCTGAACATTTTCTTGGTATCTTCGGTTTCTTTGGTTTATTCGGTATCCTCTTTCTATGCGAACGCGTTTTGCGCCTTCCCCCACCGGCTTTCTGCACGTCGGAGGCCTGCGTACTGCCCTCTTCGCTTACCTGATGGCCAAGAAAACGGGAGGCCGTTTCTTGCTGCGCATCGAAGACACCGATCAGCAACGCAGTGTCGAAGGAGCAGTTGAGAACATTCTGCGCACACTGCATTGGGCAGGGCTCGATCCCGATGAAGGCCTGATGATTAGCAAGGGAATAGTGAAACAGGAAGGAGCAAAAGGGCCCTACATTCAATCAGAGCGGCTGGAACTGTATCAAAAATATGCAAAGCAGCTCCTAAAAGACGGCCATGCCTACGCTTGCTTCTGCTCACCCGAACGCCTCACAAAGATGCGTGAAGGCCAGATGGCACGCAAGCAGGCACCTATGTACGACCGACATTGCGTTCATCTACCGAAAAAAGAAGTGGAGGAGCGTCTTGCACGAACAGAGCCTCATGTCATCCGGCTTCTGGTACCACACGAACATGTCTTCACTTACACAGACGAAATCCGCGGAGAAATGGCTTTCCAGGGCCATACCGTTGATGATCAGGTTCTCCTCAAGAGCGATGGTTTCCCCACGTACCATCTCGCACATGTTGTGGATGATCATCTGATGGATATTAACCTCGTCATTCGCGGGGAGGAGTGGCTCAGCTCTACGCCCAAACATTTGCTCCTCTTCGAGCGCCTTGGCTGGACACCGCCACAGTATGCTCACGTCCCCCTCTTGCTCAACAAAGACCGGACCAAGTTAAGCAAACGCCAACAGGATGTAGCAGCCGAGGACTACATTCAAAAAGGCTACCTGCCCGAGGCACTGATCAATTTTCTTGCGTTGCTTGGCTGGAACCCTGGCTCGGAGCAGGAAATGTTTTCACTAGAGGAACTCACCGAGGCTTTTTCGTTGGAACGCGTGCAGAAAGCCGGCGCCATTTTCGACCTCACCAAGCTCGATTGGCTACAGGGCCAGTGGATCCGCAAGTTGCCACTCGCGGAATTCGCCGATCGTCTACAGACGCTCACCGCCGAACGATTCCCAGGGGCTATAAACGATCCGCACTTCAAAGAGCGGGCAGCTCTCATCCACGAGCGTGTTACTTTTCTGAAAGATGGGCCAGATATGCTTTCCTTCTTCTATGAGGAACCAAAGGTTTCGGTCGATCTCCTCGCCAATGCCAAACAGAAAGTGACAGAATATCTCCTCCCAAAGATTTTTAAAACACTGAAGGAAACACTCCAGAAGATTTCTGAAGATGCGTGGACGGTCGATACTCTTAAAGAGAAATTACTCGCCAGCGCTAAGACTGAGGAGCTCTCTCAGGGCCAACTCCTCTGGCCGCTCCGCGCTGCCCTCACCGGTCTCCCCTACAGCCCCGGAGCCTTTGAGGTGGCTCTCGCTCTCGGACGCCCAACAACACTTAAGCGACTGAAAGCTGCGCAGGCATCCGTAAAAAAATAATAATACAAACACATACGTCCGTTGAGAACAAGAGAGTGTCTAATCAACAAAATATTAGTCAGATTGATGAAGTTTACTGTTAGGAGGGTAAGGGGGGTGTCAGGGGACCTAGGGAACCGAACAAGGTTCCCTGGTCCCCTGACAAAGAAAAACCAAATTCATGCTAATATCTCTCTGCTTTCCCCTCCTTGTCATGCCCGAAACCGTCGACCTCGAAGTTGAATTGAAGACCGAGAGTAATAAAGCTGTAATTACCGGCAAGACCTCCGTACCGTTTCGCACATTCGTCGGTCTCGTGCTCCAACGCAAAGTCTTTCAGCTCTTCAAGCAGTGGGATAAGGAACCTGTAATTCTCTCGAGTGAGCTCCTCACACAGCTCGCAAGCGCCCCGCAAGACAGCCAAGAAAACCGCACGCACCTCGTCATCGTGACGCTGGGTGTAGGAACGCTCTTCGGCATATTCGTCTTCGCATTAGTCCAAGTTGTTCTCTCGGCCATGGGATACACGTTGGGCGAGCGCGAACTCATGCTTATCGTCGGAGGACTTATAGGACTGGCCGTGCTCGCCGTTGTTCTTGCCCGATTACAGAGAATCACGCGAGGTCAGCGCATCGCAGATACCATGGAACGCGCCGCGCAGTTCCTCTCGAAAAAATAGTGGAGAAAGCAGGTGGGCGAAGAGCGAAGATTAGAGGAAAATAGCGCCTTCTCATGCAGATACAGGAACTTGTCCCTCTCGCGCCAAAAACCACCATGCGCATTGGTGGCAACGCCCGCTACTTCGCCGAGCTCCTGACGAAGAGTGACGTCGAGGGGGCCTGGCAGTTTGCACAGGGCAAAGGTGTGCCCATGATCGTCTTGGGAGCAGGATCCAACACCATTTTTGCTGATAAAACGATCGAGGCGCTTGTTGTTCGCGTACTCGCGAAGGCCATGGAAGTGAGTGGCAATACCGTACGAGCGGAGGCGGGTCTGCCACTGGCTACCCTGATTGCACAGCTGGCGAAACAAGGCCTAGACCTCTCTGCACTCACTGGTATTCCAGGAACGGTTGGTGGGGCGGTGTTCGGCAATGCCGGTCAGGGCCCGCAGGGCACGTGGTTCGATCATTACATTCAGACTGTATCGGCCTTCATTGAGGGGGAGTGGAAAATATTCTCAGGTGAAGAGTGTGATTTCCATTACCGAGAGAGCGTGTTCAAGCGGCTCCACAATCCTCTCCTCTGGAAAGTGACGATCTCTGTACCTTCGCGTGCGACCGAAGCAATCGAAAAAGATATCAGTACGCTGCTCAAGAAACGGTCTGTTGCTCAACCATTTACGCGCACGGCTGGCTCCTGCTTCAAGACGCTTGATGGCACCCCTGCATGGAGAATTATTGATGCCGCAGGGCTCAAAGGCCTGACCGTCGGCGGCCTGCAGGTGAGCGAGAAGCACGCGAACTTCCTCATCAATGCCGAGCAGGGGACCTTCGCCGATGCACGTTCGCTGATCGAGACAATCCGGGAACGTACCGGCCAACCCCTCGAGCTCGAAATGCGCCTCATCGAAGAATCGGGCTCACTGTTGAGGTAAATGTGTAGTGGTTGATGCCCCTTTGCCTTGAGACAGGAGAGGGGTATAGATTCTCTGATGATTCGCGCATTCCCCTCACAAAAACCAGACCCTCTCCGCTCAAGCCGCGAAGCTGCTTATGGGAGAGAAAGCTGCGATACAGCTTCACAAGTCCAGCAAGCCGTTGCCCGTCGGCATGCGCTGACTCGACAGATGCTCGCGCAGTGTACTTCGTATGAAGAAAGGAACTTTAATCCACCCCGATGAGGAAAGGCTAGAAAGGAAGATCTTCCACCTTCACCTCTGAGGCATACTGAATCTCGGGGATATCGGCTGATGCCGGAGCCGCAGCCGTTGGAGATTCCTGTGATTGAGGAGATGCACGACGTTGAGCACTGGACTCAACGGCCTCGAGGGCCGAAGCGTTCCGCACACCGAGCAGAGCACACTGATCGGCAATGATCTCGGTAGTGGTGCGCTTCTGACCTTGCTTCGTCTCCCAACCGCGAGTCTGTACGCGGCCCGAAACGAAGACGCGACTGCCTTTGTGTACAACCTTGCCAACCTCTTCTGCCAGCGCACCCCAAATCACAACATTGTGGAACTCTGCACGTTCTTTGGCCTCGCCAGTCGAACGCTCTTTCCAGCGATCATTGGTCGCAACACCAAGTGTAAGCACCTGCTTGCCACCAGTCGTGGTACGGATCTCGGGATCGCGCGTCACATTGCCAACGACATCTGCACGATTTACCGCACTGAGTGTGAGTTTGGCTGCTTCGGGAGTGGGAGTCTGCCCATCTTTAGGATCAAGGAGGATCATATCGAGTGCAACGATCTTCGTTTTGCTGCGCTTCTCGCCGGAGCTTTGATCTTCCCAGGAATCCGTCTGCAGTCGCCCGCCAATGAAAATCTGCGAGCCCGGACGCACGTACTGACCAGCAAAATCGGCCATGGAGCCCCAAAGGGTAACGGTATGGAATGCACGTCCCTGCAAGGTTTCTCCCTGCTCAGACTGAAATGAGTATGGAACGACAAGATTCAAATCTACGACACTCGTTCCACTGGGGGTTTGACGCACTTCGGCTGGTTGGGTTTGATAGCCGATCATATGTACACGATTGAGAGAAAACATGTCACGGAGAGGAATGAAAATAGAGGAGGCCACACAGAGCCGTGGAAAGGCACGGTACACCGGCAACCATCCCATGCAAATGAATGGCCTTGAACGCTCATGGCAATATGCCCTGGTTACAGGACCGATGTGACCATGCGCGCAATGTCTTTCTGTGGCGCTAAAGCAGGAAAAAACGGTACGATAGCTCCCACGATGGATGCACACTTAAAATCTGCCGTCCCGGTCGTGGTAGGCCTGCTCATAGCAGCCTCTCTTGGAGTGCTTCCTGTGCGCGCCCTGCAGATTGATGAGCCAACCGACTTCGAAACTGTACAGGGGAACGTGAGTAAGGTTCGCGGGGACCTCGAAAGCGCCCAGTGTGGTGGCTGGGATTTCAACGACCACGTCGATAACAAAATCCCCTATGTCAGTGGTGCTCCCGGCCGTAGGGGCTCATTTCTCGGCGCGGACGGCAAACTGATGTCCGAAGTAGCGGCGGGAGGCCTCGCCCAACGTGAAGAACGTACAGGGGCGCTGGAAGATGGCTTCGTTTTCCCCGACTCCAGTCGCACAAGCGGTTGGTCAACCGTCTGCAACGTCCATGAGTGCGAAAACAGTTATCCCTACATCCGCGAGTGCCCAGATGATCCGCCATGCAGAAACCCCGACGAGTGTCAGCAAATGTGCCACGATCTGAATGCTTGGGTACGGCGTCATCAAGAGTGCACTGCAGAATGGACTCAGTGGGATGACAAAGGTCCATTCCAAGTGTTCGATTTTCTCGGAGACACAAGCCCATGCCGGAACATTGATAATGGTGACTGGTGCCATCCGGGTGATGCGGGATGGGTGAGTGTGGATGCACGTTTGTGGAATTTGCACGGTGGCAATCAGGGAATAGCAGTCTGGTGCGATGTCGACGAGCTACTGTACTGCTGCTCAAACGCGCTGATGGTCGACCGCGACAGAGACCCAGAGGGCAATTGCATTGCCTGCCACGGAGACGGCCTCGAAGACCGCAATAATCCGGGGTTCGACTTCAACGGCGAGCGTCCTCAAGATCTTGAATTCACGGGATGCCGCGATGGAAAGAATGCCCCCAATGGGCGGGAGTACGTATCGATCTATCGACGCCATATGGTGACATATACCCGGGATCCCGTAGCCGTAGTGCCCCGCGATGATACATCGCGCTTCGATGTGCCAGTTGACTGCTACTGCCGTTATGAAGAGTTCGATCCCAAGGCTCGTCGCACCAATGCGCCTGACTATCGATGTATCATCAATCTGGAGGACGAAGGAAAGCGATTCAACCGCATGAAAGAAACTCAGCTTGGCAAAGGAGAGTACGGCCAAAACTCCAACCTCCCAGATCCTGCCTATGAACACACTGCGGTACGCGATACGCGCAAAAACCTGTGGGTGAATGATTTCAGTGATACCTTCTCACTCTTAAATAGTGAAAAGTTTAAGGAATCACCGAAAGACAATCTCTTTCCACTGATGCAGCTCGACAACACCGACATCATGCCGACGGCGCAGCTAGATATACAGCGCCCCTATTCGAGCGGCAGCCTTATTCGCTCCACCGATGATACCGTTCACACTGAGGACCCAGGACGCCGCACGATCATCGAGTGGTGGCAGGAGCAGGAGACACAAGCACACAAGCTCTTCAGCTCCCCCCTACTGCGTCTGGTACTTCCAACCCCCGCATCAATTGGATTAGACCTCTCTGATCCATTCTTGACCCCACAGGGCAGTAGCTCCAGTAATGGGAAAAAGATTAATCAGCAGATTATCGATGTTCAGATCCACGCCGCTCCCGAAGATCTGCTTTCAGAGGTCAGCGCTTACCTCGAAAATGGCCTCCTCCTTCACGTACGAGAAGAACCAGTGCCATTGGTTGTTCCATTAGCATCGCCTGTGGAACTTCGCGCACTTGCACAAGGATGGAAACGCTGGGGCGAAGAGCACGAAGACGGAAAATCGAAAGCAGAACAGGCTGTACAGAAACTCGAAGACTACGCAGAGCGCATTGATCAGGTGCGGGCGCTGCGTGGCGAACTGGCGCAGTACATCGGTCGCCTGCTCACGTACCAAGGAACGATGATGCGTGCCATTGGTGAATGGCTAATGACCAATCTGCAGACATGGGAACGATATGCCACCGTGCATCATCAGGGCCTGGATCTCAAACCGCTCTGGCAAGAAACCCAACAGAAGTACCGTGCCTTTCACGATCGCACGAACATGCCGTGGTGTCGTAATGATCGCTTCACCACACCCATCTACTCATTCCTGGATGATTGGATGCCCGGTCCGCCAGAGCCACGCAATTTGATGCTCAACATTGATGATCAGCCTGCCAACGACCTCACACCCTACAGTCTTCCTCGCTTGTTGATCGAAACACTTCCTGATCTCGTTTACGACTTCACGGCTCTACGCGTTTCAACGGGAACCGTGATCCTTCCGGTCATCACGCCCATCCAAATCCGGCTCCAGCAGTCGCTCTTTGATCCTCCAGCCTCACGTGAGGGGCTTGATCTGGTCTCTGAGCGTCTGGATAAAATAATCGAATTACCCGATCTCCCACCTGTTCCTTCCATCTATGAAGAAGTTTTAGGAAACCTCTTCCCGAGCGAAGTGCAGCACCTCTCTTCTCCATCAAAAGTAGAGACGACCATTGCCGATGTACCGCCCGAAGTTGAAGAAGTAATGAGACGCATGCTATCGATGATCACCAGTATGGATGAGACGTACAAGAAATTCTGGGAGAGCATTACGGATTTCCCTGAAAGGAACTTCTACGGTATGTGGTCTTGTGAGCGTCTCGATGAAATGCCGTGCGTGCATGTGGAGATGGACCTGCTCGAGCGCTTCACGCGTATTGGAGCGCGCCCTGCCGTGCAGCTCAGAGAAGATTTCTCGTCGTATGGACCATTCCGAACAGATGTGATTCTTGATTCCAAGGTTGCAGGCGTACTTCGCAGCATGGACCTCAACCCCCCAACAGCTGTGCCTCCCTGCCCGCGCGAAGACTGGGCCTGCCATATCTACAACGTCGAAAAAACGTTCGCACGCGAAGGGTGGCGTGTAGAAGGCGTAAAGGAAGGAATTGGGCAACAAGACCTGGCGAATTTGCGTAACAGGCTCTGGAAGACAACGATCCCCATAGGAAGCAGCAGCTCCTTCCCCTATATCGTGACACCGGACGACATGCTGCCTTCATTCAATGTCCCCACCCCCATCATTCTGCCCACAACCCGATTCAATCAGAGTAGTTCCTCCTCCCGATGAAGCACCACACTTCTCTTCTCTGGCTCACTGTTCTCGCATTCATCATCATGCCACTGCAAGGTCATGCGCAGGCTACTGACACATGCCAGACACTCATGGTGCAACAGCTCTCGCAGGAGCAACGCCTGTACCGCAGCGTGCTCTTCGGACACAAGAAAGCGCAAGATGCCGCGCTCAACGAAGTGTACTTCGACAATGAGGGAATCCCATGGATCAAGGAGAAGGAGGATGTGTGGCGCTCAGTATCGCCGAGGAAAGAGGATGAGGAACGCAGCGATGACGAAATGGATGGCAAGGATGAGCTAAAGCCGCGCAAAGGCATCTTCGAAACGCGCAAAGTGATGACGTCTGACTTGGTGCCCTACCTCACACAGGCCTACCGCTCACTCAAATGCCGTTCAACCATTGTCTGCAAGGTTGTGGAAAATTCTCTTAAGTTGGAAAGTATGGAACCGCAGGAACTAACCATAGTGGTACCGGGGTGCATCGAGGACAAACGACAATCAATCCCCAGCTGCCACCTCGCGGCTGCCGAAGGGAGCAAAGTGGAAGAGGGTGAACTGCTCACCCACTGTCGATTGGTAAGAGATGATCTGGTCTCGCGTGAGAAAGATCTACTTAAGCAAGCCACTGAGTACGATGCGGCGTATCGCTCTCTTTTGCAGCTCTCAGGACAAATCGATGCCTTCCTACAGGAGTTCCGCTGGCCTCTTGCGAATTCGCTTCGCAAAGCCGCGCAGCTCGTTGGATCCCTCTACCGCATTCCCTGTTTCATCGGCAGCTGTGATGAAAGTCCCCCCGCCAATTAAGAATCATGTTCTCTCTCCGTAAGCGCACCATTGGCTCGATGATCGTCCTTTTGTTGGTGGCTCTCAGTGTTATCGCTGTTGTAGTGAAAGACCCCAAAAAATTTGCTGCCACCAGTGTCGATCTGCTCATCAAGCAAGAAGAAGAAAACTCCATCCTCACCCCCTGCTCCCGCTTTGCAGAGAATTACGCATACGCACAACTGCCTTTCAGAGACGGTAGTTTCTCGCAATGGTCAACGGAATACCATCGCATTGTCGGTGAAATTGTCGACGAACACATGCAATCCTTTTCGCGTCCCCCGAAATGCAATGCCGCAACAGGGAACGATGTGCTGCCTGGCGGAACGAAGTTGAGTGCACTCGCGAAAAGCCTCCCCAGCTGGAAGGAATCTTCTGTCAGCCAATGGGAAGCCAGTTCCGTGCTCCTTGAATTCTTGCGGGCCTACGAATGCGCTTTAGAAGAGAGGCTTTACTTCCTGCACCCGGATGCACTCCTACAGCTTGAGATGGCAATGCAAGAGGAAGGGGACGAATCCGATATTTATCTCTCTCTCCTCACCGCCGAGGTTTCGGAAGAAGACCAGACAATTGCCACGGAATTAGCAACGGCCCGCCCCTCCCTCAACCGGACACTCTCTGTTCTCGCCGGCCTTAGTCGTCTACTCCCGCTCCATTCAGAGCTTCAGTGTATTGAGCGAGCATCTCTCGATATCCGCAATGCTCTCGCTCTGGCAGCAGAGGCCAGCGCCTGTCTGCCGCGCATCTGGAACGCCAAGGATCCTCTCCGTGACTTGCCACAGTGAAATATTCTTCCGCCATTTTCGGCATTGTCGGCTCGCTGCTCATCGCAACGCATGCCCACGCACAACAGGGGCTTGGTGGCCTGCAACTCTACGAAAAAATGCATGCACTCACAGAGCAGGAAATGACTTTGGAAGGAGTTAACGATTCCATTATTAGCTATGTCGTTCAAATGGTGTCTCAGGAAAACCTTTTCTTGAAAGATGAAACCTCTGCAGAGATTCAATCAATTGTGAAAGCGGCGTTTGAATCACGACTCAACGATTTTTGTCAAAAATACAACAACACTTTCGATGGCTGCCCTCAGGCGTATCAGATGTTCCGCGACTGGGGACGTGACATCCTCGAAACACTCACGCTTTCAACAGATCTTCTGCACATTGCTACAGGATACGAAACGGGTGTGAGCGGACGAATGGGAGAGATCTTCACCGTCGCGGAGCGCACACTGACCATCCGGAATTTATGGCGCAGCCAAGATGATGTCCTGTTCACACCTGAGGTTTTTCCGCTCGTACGTGCGGTTCCCCGGCCCGATAGTGTGACGGATGGGATGTTCAACGACCTGGGGGCCGAACTCGAGAGTGCCGGCTCGACTGCCGTGTGGCGGTACCGTTACGGAATCACCCCGTTCTCTGATTACTGTTACAACGTCAGGGACGCCTCGGAGTTGTATCCGGCAATCCGCGAACGGTACTGCAAAGTCGAAGACAAATTGCGCGCTCTGCGAGACGCACTTCCGGCATCTGCATTGGAATACGCCCCTCCACTTCAACATGGAGAGATCGTCATCTTCCCTCTGCGCAAGCTCGATACGCCGGAACATGCCGTTGTCTGGATGATGGCAGAGAATTTCGACGGAACAATTAAGCGTGATGT
Source organism: uncultured Candidatus Peribacteria bacterium (assembly GCA_964404805.1). Classification (GTDB taxonomy): domain Bacteria; phylum Patescibacteriota; class Gracilibacteria; order Peribacterales; family Peribacteraceae; genus Peribacter. Next base: position 23,476 of record CAYOLJ010000002.1, on the reverse strand, counting down.
GGGATTGGGATGGGATCTAACCCTCTCTTCTCCCTCCATTGAAATACTGGGTGGTGACCCTTGTGATTCCGGAAAGTTCTCTAAGGCCTACTGCACTGTTGTCGATCGATTCGGAATCCTCCCGGGCGGCCGTTATGAAGACCCCCCCGAAGAACCGGATGAGGACGAGGGGATTTGCCATTTAGCATTCGCCCGAGACGGTTACATGTGCCGCCTGATGCGGCACGACCGCTGTAATGCAGAAATTGAGGATAAAGATCCTCGTGCGATCGTACTCACGGAGTGTAAACCGACGCAGGCGAAGCAGCCGATCGCCCTCACCGAATCCGGCCCTGATATCTGTCGCACGGGATGGTGGCGCATTCCGAGTAAGGAACTCTTGAGCCCAGAAGGCAAACTTGGTTGCAGTCTATGCACGGTGGATATTCAATGCAAAGACAATTGTCCCAACGGAAACTCAGCAACAACAGAGGAGAAGGATGAGAACGGTGTTATCCATATATGTGTCCAGAACAGCGCTCCTCGTATCATGCTTCGATCCAGCCTGCTCCATGAACTCGTCCATGCGCAGCAATATTGTAACCTCAAACCGAAAACCAAAGTATCTTACACGGCTGAGCGCTGCTGTGCTCATGAAGCAGAAGCCTTTAGGGTTTCCTGCCGTGTGGATGCAGAGATTGGAATCTTGGATGCCATTGGCTTCTCACTCGAGGAATGCATAGGTGGCCTGAGTAACATCAGCTGCAGAAAATACGGCGAGAAGCCGTGTTCAAGTCTTGAAACCGAAGATATTTTAGAAAAATACTTGGATGCCTTACGAAAGGCAGACCGCGAATCTGGTGGAAACCTTCCTTCATGCGAAGAGGTGATAGGAAAAACAGAAGATCGGGCAGGTACTTCTACAATGATCCAGGCTAGGGGGACAGAGGCACTGGCGCGCCTCGATAGCCGCATCGTCTCGATGATCGAGGGCCTGAACGGTGCCTGTACGCCCAGTTGCCCGACAAAGTATGAGAACACCATCGGGAACAACCTCTGCTACATCGGCCAATGCGTAGAACAATCCATCGAACAATCGCGCGTCATCCCCGGCCGCATGGGGTTGGTCGTCGAAGACGAGGCGTTCCCGTGGGATTCCTGTGCGGTAGAAAATACACAAGCCGCGGGACTCATCGCACTACCTGCCATTTCTCCACCGCTCATGCCTGCCTACAACCCACGTTTGCTGATCGAATCTCTCGATCGCGCGCTGTGCCAGATTAACGGTCTTCCTGCCGCCACCCCACCTATCCTCTGTCAGTTCAACTACGAGCGCAGACTGAATATTCCCACCGATAGCTATGTGACAACTTCATTCAGCTTTGCAGGACAAATCGAGGAAAATCTAGAGCCCACCGAATCACTGCAACGCATGACCCAGAGTATCGCGACGCGTATTGGCACATCACTTCTTACGCGCTATCTCTCTTGGGCCGGTCGCGCGCTGTCTGACACTCTGCGGGCAGGTAACCAGTTGATGGGTGCAATGGCAAAAACCCAGTTCCCGCAGCAAACATGTCCGCGGAATGCGGCAGAAACTCCCGATTTCTGTGACACACCCCCATACGTGCCTGACTCTCCGTACGTTCCTGAATGAGAACTGTTCCTCTGTTGCTCACCGGCATATTGATCTGCTCCATTGCTTCTCCGGCAATGGCGGCAGGTGATCAGTATGCAGATATCGCCCCCGTTTCTCCGTACATAGAGCGTGTGGTGCGTCGCGTGAGTGCCGGGCTCGATAATGCCGGAGGCGGAGACGCAACCGTAGATAAACTGCTCAAGCTCTTCTGGCTCGATCAGATCACCGGAATGATTCTGTTGTTGGTTGATACAGATCTGCGCATTGTGGAGCAAGAGCGCGACCTACGAGAAAACACACCCTGTCTGAGACTCGACACTCTCATTCTTGAAGGATGGATGGAGCGAGCAAGAATACGAAAGAATGACGCCATTGAAGCGGGGCGTGTGAGTGAAGCTGCGCGCCTCATTTCGATGCAACGTTACCTGAATAACCGCTATAAGGCTCTTCTTCTAGGAGCAAGAGACCCCACGTACGTCGATGAAGAAGAGGGATCATTGTACGGATTTGATGCCCCACCCTACTGGTGCTGCCCCGGCAAAGAGGAAGAGGATGACACGAGAAATATTGAGTGCCGGCAGATAGGGGAAGGCACGGAGTATTCTGATTGCATCAACACGCAGGGGCTCGCATTTAAGAGGCAGTATGCCTGTGTGAATGCCGGCTGCACTGCATCGGGCGGAGAAGGGGAAGACGACGGAGAGCTCTGTCCATTCAGTACAGATTACCTTCCGCCAACCGGAGCGGGATATGGTTGCGACCTTTCTGTTCTCGAAAGCCGCGATGGACCAGAAGGCATTCGAAAAGAAATCGAAGGGCTGCGAAAACTCATTCAGGACCGTGATACAGCCATTGAAGATATTGGCACCGCAAAGGATACCATCGTACAACTGGAACAACGTTTGGGAGGAGGAACGATGGATCTCTCGAATTTTGGTATGGGAGCAAGCAACAAGCGTAACCACGAAGTGAAAAGTGGCTGCCTTGCGGAGGATGAGCAGCTCCCCACAGGTGTCGCCTTCTGGGAACGTCGTGGACCGTTTGCATTCTCATCGAATGAGACGTCTCTCATGCCCAAGCTCTCAGCGCTCTGGGATGGATGGGGCCAGCAACGCCTGCCTCCTACGTACATCCGCGACTCCGATGAATTGCCAGACGGCCCCGAGAAAGAGGCTGCGCGAAAGATGGAAGATAACATGCTCTTCTGGCTGCTCGGTGCTCGCTACGATGTACAGTTGTATCTGCAGGGATTCAGCCTGCAACAAGCGAAGAAAGAGAGCGCACAGATCGCAAAGACTATCGATGCTCCACTGCGTGTACTCAACACGCTCACGCCGCTTCGCGCAGAAGTGCGCAAACTTGCGTCTTCGGTACAGAGCTCGAATGTTGGCCTACGAAAATTTGTGCGTGACTACGCATCCTTCTTGCGTACATCCTGCATTTTCCGCCCATGCAATAAGCAATTAGATCGCATATTGAAAATTATTTTCAAGGATGAGTGTTTTCCGTACGCCAGAGGAGCCCCTCTTGAATCAGAGGTCGCAAAACAGTGCAAAAATGCAGCAGGACTCTAAGAGGAAAACCTGAGGAGGACTGTATACTCCGCAGTGAATACTGCATACTAGCTCTCCTCGCATGAACGCTTCCGATTTCGTCCATCTGCACTGTCACTCGACATACTCCCTCCTTGAGGCACTCCCAAGCCCCAAAGAGATCGTCCGGCGTGCTGTAGAGCTGCGGCAAACAGCTGTGGGTCTCGCAGACAAAGGGCACGTCTACGGCCTCGTTGATTTCTACCGTGAAGCAAAAAAGGCTGATCTCAAGCCGATCCTCGGCCTCGAAACCTACGTTGCTGTGCGAACACGCTTTGATCAAGAAAGTGGTACCGACACCAAACGATACCCACTGGTACTGCTTGCCGAGAATGAAGAGGGGTACCGTAATCTGCTTGCCCTCGCTTCGCTCGCCTCACTCGAAGGAATGTACTACAAGCCACGTGTCGACAGCGAGCTGCTCAGCACTTATGGCAAGGGCCTCATCGCGTTCACGGGGCCCATCGGAGGAGCTATTCCGCAAGCTGCCCTGGTGGAGGATGGCGAACGCATCCAAGAGCTCACAGAGCAGTACCGTTCATTCTTCGGTAAAGATAATCTCTACTTTGAGCTCATGGATCTGCCAAACGTAACAGGGCAGAACGAAGTGAATCAACAGCTCATCGCTTGGGCAAAAAAACTAAATGTTCCTCTCGTCGCCACCTGCAACAGCCATTACTGCCATCTTGGTGACAGTGAGGCTCACGATGTGCTGCTCTGCATTCAGAAGAACGCCAATGTCGCTGACACTACACGCTTCTCTATGCGAGACAGTGATTTCTCTATGCGACCATTTGAGGAGTTGGAACAGACATTTGCACATGTGCCAGAAGCGCTGGAAAATACTCGCGTTATTGCTGATCGATGCTCGGTAACGCTGGAATTAGGAAAATACCACATCCCGCGTTATCCCATGCCGGAGGGCACTACAGAGGAAGCTGAACTCACTCGTCTTGCAGCTGAAGGTTTCGTGCAGCGGTATCCCAACGCCACACAGGAACAGAAAGAGCGCCTGGAGCATGAGCTCTCGATTATCAATAGTATGGGGTTTTCTGGGTATTTCCTTATTGTCGCCGACTTCATTAACGAAGCAAAGCGCAGGGGAATCGCAGTGGGACCGGGAAGAGGGTCCGCAGCCGGATCCATTGTGTCATACAGCCTGAATATTACGACGCTTGATCCTCTGGAGCATGGCCTGCTCTTCGAGCGGTTCCTCAACCCTGAGCGCATCACGATGCCAGATATTGACACGGATTTTGCCGACACAAGAAGAGATGAGGTGCTGGAGTATGTCCGCGACAAGTATGGTCGCGATCGTGTCGTACAGATCTGTACATTCGGAACACTGGCCGCACGAGCGGCAGTGAAAGATGTTGGACGCGCCTACGGTGTGCCGTTTCTTGAGATGAATGCATTGGCGAAACTCATTCCCGAGCGTCCCGGTACCACACTGAAGGACGCCATGGAAACTACAGAATTGAAAGCTGCCTACGATGCCAATGAAACATATCGAAAGATTATTGATACCGCTTTTAAGCTGGAAGGAAAAGCTCGTCACGTCTCGGTTCATGCATGTGGCGTCATCATCACCCCAGAACCAACCGTCCTCTACTCCGCCCTCCAGCGCGCTCCCAAGGACGATAAAATCATCATCACGCAATATGAAGCGAAGCCTTTGGAGGCTCTCGGCCTATTGAAAATGGACTTTTTAGGGCTCACAAACCTCACTGTTATTGAAACTACGCTAGAGATTATCCAACGTCTCTATGGCACGCAGATTGACATGGCAAAACTACCCCTAGACGACAAGGCTACATATGAGCTTCTTCAGCGCGGGGACACAACGGGGGTATTCCAACTGGAATCGGCAGGAATGCGCCGATATTTAAAGCAACTCATTCCTACCACGTTCAATGACATTACCGCTATGGCGGCTCTTTTCCGTCCGGGTCCTATGGAGTGGATCCCCAGCTTCATCAAACGAAAACACAGGAAAGAGAAAGTGGAGTACCTCCACGCAGACGTAGAACCCATCTTCCGCGAGACGTATGGGATCGGCGTTTATCAGGAGCAAATCCTTCAGCTTGCCAGAGTATTCGCTGGCTACTCTCTTGGAGAAGCGGATCTTTTGCGTCGCGCTATCGGAAAGAAAATTAAGAAAGAGCTCGACGCGCAACGCGATAAATTCATCATGGGGGCAGCTAAGAAGGGGCACAATAAGGCACTCTCAGAGAAAATCTTCGACGATGTCATCATGCCATTCGCCGGATATGGATTCCCGAAAGCTCATGCTGCTGGCTACGCACGCATTGCCTTTGAGACCGCCTATCTCAAGGCACACTTCCCCACGGAATTCATGGCTGCGCTGCTGTCGTCTGATGCGCAGCGTACTGATCGCGTTATGATCGAAATTGAGGAGTGCCGTGCTATGGGCATTCAGGTTCTTCCTCCGGATATCAATGAATCCCTCCGTCACTTCACCGCTCTTCCGCCACCAGAAGGCAAGCTGGTCCATGGCACCGCAAAGAAAGGGGAAATCCGTTTCGGCTTAAGTGCGATTAAGGGCATTGGTGACAGCTCTGTACAGCAAATCATGCAAGTACGTGAGGAGGGAGGAAAATTCGCTTCAATAGAAGATTTTGCCCGACGCGTTCCGTCGAAAGTTCTCAACAAAAAACTCCTTGAGGCGCTGGCGAAATCGGGGGCACTCGATTCCCTTGGCGAAAGAAGAACACTGGTCGATCACTACGAGCGTATCGTGGACTACGCGAAATCTTGTGGCGATGTTTCGGCTGCACAGCATGATCTATTCGCCTTATCGGATGGTGGAATGGATGAAGCACTCATCAACTTTCCTAAAACCCTAGAGGCAACAACGCTTCAAAAGCTTCAGTGGGAAAAGGAAACCCTTGGCATGTACGTAAGCAGTCATCCACTTGCAGGGCTCAAGAAGTACATCGGCAAGAAGGCACAACTCATTACCGACCTCACAATGAAGGACAGTGGCAAGAAAGTGAAAATTGCTGGCCTCGTCGAGAATATTAAGCGCATCACGACGAAAAAAGGTGAAACCATGGCCGTGATTCTGATCGAGGATCCGACAGGTAAAATTGAGGCGACACTTTTCCCCCGCATCTATGCAGAATTCGCCACGCTACTGGAGCAACCCGATTCTGTGTTGGTTGTAGGCGGCACGATGGATGTGCGTGCCGGTCAATTACAGATCCGCGCCGATGCCCTCAAGCGTGCCGTCCTATCGACGATGATCGCGCACGCCAAAGAAGCAGGGTTCTTCGATGAGGAGGAGGCGCGCCAGGGGCTCACGATCACACGCAAACGCCTCGAAGAGGTGGAGGAAGTTGAGGCAGTCGATGAAGAAGGTAACGTCATTGCCGGAGAAACGGTCGCGATGGGAAAAGGGAAGGAAGAACAAAACGAATTCCACGGTCCGCTAAGTGCCTGGCTGTTGCACGACATGCCCATTACCGATCTGCTCCGGACACTCGAATTAGAGAACACCGCAGCAGCAACGCCTTCTCCTCAAACCAAGAAAAAGACGACGAAGATAAAGGAGAAAGAGCCCTCTACGGAGCCCAAAACTTATGCCACGGAAATCTCCATCCACACTATTACGTTACCAGAACGGGCACCGAAAAAACTCCTGTTGGATCTCAAGCACGTGCTCGAAACATTCCCAGGAAAAGAGAAAGTGCAGCTGAAGATCGGCGAACAGCTCATTCCTCTTCCTCTCACGATTAACATGTCGACAATTCTCGAAAAGAAAATCGAAGATGTTTTGAGCGCGTACGCGTCTTCTGCTGTGTAATGCTCTTGGTCACTGCTTCGCCACAGGCGCTCGAAGAGGCTCTACGCATTCTTGCTGCAGGGGGTGTAGTCGCCCATGCAACAGAGACCTGCTACGGACTTGCCTGCGATCTCACTAATCCGCAGGCGGTTACAAAACTCTTTGCGATCAAGAATCGTCCGCAGGATCAACCGGTGAGCGGGCTCTTTGCATCAATAGCCACAGCAAAGAAATACGTTGAATGGAACACGAAGGCCGAAGAGCTCGCCTCGAAGCACCTCCCAGGCCCCCTCACGCTCATTCTTTCGCTTCGCAAAGATACCCAGCAAATATTCCCTACCCCCTACCCTCTACCCCCTACACCCTCTCTTGGCATTCGTATCTCGAGTCATCCTTTGGCTATGGAGCTCGTCAGGCGCTTCGGCAAGCCGCTTTCGACAACATCGGCCAACGTACACGGCAGGCCCAATCCCTACTCGGTACAGAAAATTGAGCAGCAGTTTGCCTCCGCCAATGTCCAGCCAGACCTCATCCTCGACAGCGGTACGCTCCCACTAACTCCGCCCTCAACCATTATCAACCTTTCATCTGCAGGGCAGTCACGCACACATCGTCAGGGCGACCTTTCCGTCTAAGATCGCTGAAGAACCCTGCAAAGTCTCTTCCGCAACACAAGAAGAGCCGAGTAAGCTCTTGGTATGTACTGCCCGCGATGCAAAGCGACCGACACGGCGGTTATCGACTCGCGTCTCGCAGAGGATGGTCGGGCAATTCGCCGTCGGCGCGAGTGCACCAAGTGTAATCATCGTTACACAACGTTTGAGCGCCAGGAACTTAGCAACCTCATCGTCATCAAGCGTGACAGCACCCGTGAACCGTATAGTCGCACCAAGCTTGAGCGCGGTATTTGGCTCGCCTGTTCCAAGCGCCCGATTTCGCAGGAGAAGATTGACCGTCTGCTCACCAAATTGGAAGAGAAATGGGGCGGTAACCGTAAGGAGGTATCGAGTTCCACCATCGGCACTGATGTGATGCGGGAATTGAAGAAGCTCGATACCGTCGCCTACATCCGATTTGCTTCTGTGCATCGCGAATTTAAAGATGTGCAGGAATTTAAGAAGGAATTGGGGCAGCTCCTCAAATAGCAAACCGGTGGAAGAAGGCTACGGAACTCTGTGGTAATGCGACAATGGAACAATTACACTTTGCCTATGCTCCGTACGCACACCTGTGGCGAACTCACGGCAAAGAACGCGAAGGAAGAAACAACGCTCTGCGGCTGGGTGCACCGGCGCCGTGACCACGGAGGGCTTATCTTCATTGATCTGCGAGACCGTTACGGTTTCACCCAAATTGTGTTTGATCCTGAGAACAAGGCAGTCTTCACCACGGTCGAAAAGATCCGCCCCGAGTGGGTACTCAAAATCACCGGGACGGTGCGCAAGCGCGTTGATGGTGCAGAACGGAGAGAGAATCCTACAGGAGAGATAGAAGTGATCGCGGAAGAACTAGCGGTCCTGAGTGAGGCAAAGACCCCACCTTTCGAAATCGATCAGGAGAAGGAGGTCAACGAGGAACTCCGGCTCCAGTATCGCTTCTTGGATCTTCGGCGCCCTACCCTACAAAAAATGATGCAGAAGCGGGATGCCTTCATTGGACATATCCGCACCTACATGCACAGCAAGAATTTTACTGAGGTGCAGACCCCCATTCTCGCCAATTCTTCGCCAGAGGGAGCGCGTGACTATCTCGTCCCGAGCCGACTGCACCGTGGCATGTTTTATGCCCTTCCACAAGCTCCACAACAGTTTAAGCAGCTCCTTATGGTGGCGGGGCTCGACCGTTACTTTCAGATCGCCCCTTGTTTCCGTGACGAAGACCCCCGTGCAGACCGACACCCAGGTGAGTTCTACCAGCTTGACCTGGAAATGAGCTTCGTCACACAAGAGGATGTATTTGAAGTTGTGGGACCTCTCATGGTGGAACTCACGGAACGCTTTAGTGATAAAAAGGTCCTACAGAAAACATTTCCTCAGTTCACATGGAAAGAGATCTTTGACCGCTACGGATCAGACAAGCCCGATCTGCGCTTCGGCTTGGAGCTCTCGGATGTTACGTCTCTCTGCAAGGGATGCGGATTCTCCATCTTCGCCGATGCCGTTGCTCAGGGGGGAGCAGTAAAAGCGTTGAGAGTCGCCGGCGGTGCAAAATTCTCTCGCAAGGAAATTGATGATCTCACAGAGGCCGCTCGGACATTCGGTGCCAAGGGACTCGCGTGGATGAAGATGGCTAAGGGGAAACTCGAAGGTGTGCCCGCGGCGAAGTTAGGACCCGATCTTGCTGGAAAAATCGCCGAACAGCTCAAGTTAGAAGAAGGAGATATTGCCTTCTTCACGGCGGATAAATGGCTCACCGCATGTCGCTCAATCGGTCAGGTTCGCGCCGAGATCGGCAAAAAACTCAAATTGGCTGATCCTAAGGTAGCCGCGTGGGCATGGATAAAGGATTACCCCATGTACGAGTGGAATGAGCAGGAGAAGAAAATTGATTTCTCGCATAACCCCTTCTCGATGCCACAGGGTGGGATGGAGGCGCTGGAAGCGAAAGATCCTCTTTCGATTCTTGCCTTCCAGTACGACCTTATTTGCAACGGCTTCGAGATCAGCTCAGGAGCCATCAGAAATCACAGTCCGGATATCATGTACAAAGCATTTGGTATCGCCGGATACACGAAAGAGGATGTTGATCGAAAATTTGGCGGCATGATCCGCGCTTTCCAATACGGTGCCCCGCCGCATGGCGGCATCGCTCCGGGTATTGACCGCCTCATGATGGTGCTATGGGAATGCCTAAGTATTCGTGATATTTATGCGTTCCCCAAAAATGGTAAGGCGCAGGATGTCATGATGGGGGCTCCGTCTGTTGTTTCTGACGCACAGCTCAACGAGCTGGGCATCCGCGTTGTCGAGGAAAAGTAATATCCTGCCTGTTTGCGATAGAGTGCATCAGAGAGCCCTTTCTGCTATAATAATCAGATGTCGAACGATCCTGTGGACCCCAAGAAGGCTGACATGCAGAGAGAACTTGAGCGTGCTCAGGAGCTCAAGCGTAAGCAGCTGGAAAAGGATAAGGAGCACCGCGCAGGACGCGAGCGGGAGGGAGTGGAACGCGGCGAACGCCAACATGCATTTGCCGAAGCAGATATCCTGGCAGAAGAACGCAAAAAGCAGGAACTCAAAGAATGGAGCGGAGCGGAGGTCGAACGAAAAAAGGCGGTGATAGAGATGAAAAAAAAGAAGGCAGAGGAGAAGAAATTTTGGGAAGATCAGGCTGCAGAACACGAAGAGCGTATGAAGAAGCGCCGTGAGTACATGAAACAAATGCAGGAACAGAACGCGCGCATGGTTTTGAAAGAGTGTAGAAAAAATGAGGCCAGAAAACTCATGAATAACACCCGCGAGCAGGCAGAGTGGGGCGCCCTGCTTGCACGTCAGCAGGCAGAGCTTTGGGCCAAACGAGACCGGAGTAAAACAGAGACAGAGGGGCGTAAGAAGCGCTCAGATGCTGATCAAGAAGAGCAGCGCCTGAAGGAAACAGCTGATGAAGAGGCAAAGCAGAAGAAGGCCAAGCTCGATGCGCAGGAGCGGGAGGCAACGGCCCGAATGGAAGGTGATATTCGTAGACGACGCCTTGCCGCCGCAAGCCTGCCCATGGGTGTTCGCGACACAGAGCAACGTAAGATTGATGCGGATGAACGTCGTGAGCGCGAAAAGATTGAGCAAGACAAGCGCACCAAGAAGACAGCAGTTGATACTGAAACCACAAAGAAGAAACTAGAACTCGAGGCACTCGCCCACCGCAAGCGCGAGCAGGCCACGGTACACGAACGCGAAACCCTACAAGGGGTGGAGACTGAAGCGAAGCAGAAGGGCGATCAGGCCGGTAAGGAGGCCATACACCGTGAAGAGGAGGCTGCCCGCCGCGCAGATCGTATCGCACGGGGAGAGGAAGAAATCCCCTCATAAACGATAGAAAGCTTGCTACAGTATAGGTATGCCGAGGTGGCGAAATTGGCAGACGCGCCAGCCTTAGGAGCTGGTGGGAGCAATCCCATGGAGGTTCGAACCCTCTCCTCGGCACCACATATAAGTTTCTGGTTATTATGAAAAAACACGGGTTAGCACTGGCCACCGTAACATTTGGAATCATTGGATTTATTCTTATGAATATTGGTTTTTGGGCTTCTAATGCTGACAAAGATCCTATTTATAGAAGAAGGATTGCTCCGAATTATGATACCTTTATTTCATCTGCACAATCATTACAAACGGGGACAAAAGTTGCAAAAGGAGATTTAATGTTTTGGATTTATGAAGCACTATTGGAAAATCAGGATCCTAGTTTAAAGGAACTTGGAATTAGTGAAATTAGTAAACTAGATTGCAATGGTGCATCTCTTACAATGGATGGCAAAACACATAATCACTGTATTTTTGATGTTGTTTTGAATACTGAAGAGACCAAGCAAGTTCAGATCACAGATTTACAAGATGTTATCAATAATGCTTTGTTACATAGCCCAGCATATAGAATAGAAAAACAGACATTTCATGTTGGTGTGTTCTTGCAGCTCTTGTCTGGTTTACTTTGGCTAATTAATAATGAATTTCTAGTATTCAAATTCACTAGAAGAAAAAGGTAGCCTGAAACTCAGTGCTTTGCTCCTCGCTCAGAGAATGGCTTCCCCTGATTAGGGAGCAGCCGGTGGAACAGCTGGCACCGCAGGAGCAGCTGGGCGCGGTGGCTCATCTGCTTTCACATCCGCCTTAAATCCATCAAGCAACTGGCGGAAAACCGTCTGTAGTTCAGTTGGCTGCTTAAGAACAGCCTGCTCATTGATGGCAAAGTAGTCTATGCCAGTGCCCATTCTGAAGGTAATAGCTCCCGAGAGATCACCAAGAATAGTGCGATCAACAGGGCCGCCTGTTTCATTTGTGAGAGAGAGCTCAAAACTATCATTTACCACAAAAACTGTTTTCTTTAGACCGTCGCATATCTTCACGCCGCCTGGAACTCTAGTGCGCGCATCTGACCTCCCAAGATACGAAGTAAGTGCATCCTTGCCTCCATTGAGGATATTTTTCTGGTTCTCTGTTGTGATTTTCATCTCCTGTAGCACTGTAACTTCCTGTGTTAGTTGGGCTACTTCCTGCTGTTTCTGCTGTAATTCTCCGTTCTTGTATTCAAAGGCACCTTTATTCTCCTCATCCTCTTTATCCTTAAGGTCATCCACCTCTGTTTTCAGAGCCTGAATCTCTCCCTCTAAGGTAGTTTTTTGGGCTCCTTTCTCTGAGAGAAGTGCATCACCCTTCTTCGTCTTCATCTGCTCTTTCAGCTTCTGTTTCAACGCATCCTGTCCCGGGGCCGGAGCCTCCGCGCCCGTACCAGGCTTACCCGCCGGCGCATCTGCGCCCGTCTTCGTCTCTGGATTCAACTTCCCCTTCATCTTCTGAATACTCAGTAGAACGTAACCGATCAGACCCATAATCTTACTGAATCCACGTTCCATAGGTGAGCCTTCGGTCACCTTGAGTATAGGAGGCTTGGCGAAGATCTCGTCGGGATTACTGGTATCGATGCCGCGCATCTGCATGCGTGCGAGCATAATATTTTTATCGATCTCTGAGGCTTTGGTGGCATCGAATTTCTCCAGTTCTTTCTCTGCGCCATCAATAATATCTGCGCGCTCTTCGTCAGAGAGTTCTGTCGCTTCTTCTCGTGTTGTTTCAATCATCGTTTGGCGCATCTGTTTCACAAGCTCCTGCTGATCTGCAGGAATCTCACGCAGAAACTCTTGAAATGCCGGATCTTTGGTGAGGATCTCTTGTTTCTCTTTTGGGCTCTTTTTATTAAAGTTTTCAAAGAACCCTTGGGCCACGGCAAGATCTGGGCTGTCTTCAGTCATGCGTCCCATCAGGACCTCGGCTGCGGCAGCTAATTGGGGATTAGATGCAAAGGCTTCTTGAATCATCGTCTTTTCTACATCAGTAAGCTCACGGCCTTTCTCTTCTCGATCTACTGGCACCTCAGCCCCGATCGCAAGCTTTCCATCAACCCCAAGTTCAAATGTAACACCAGTTTCTGCAAACGCTTCGTTAACCACTTGGAGGGAATCTGGGGTGGCCAAGGCTATAAGTTCTTGATGATACGCATTCGCCGCATTCACGAGCGCTGCCTTGTATCGCTCCTGCAATTGGGCATTGTCTTCATTCGCTTTCTGCACTTGAAAAGCCGCCAACTCTTTTGCCACATCAGGATTCGCCGCGATCTTCTCAATCTGCCCCTGAATCTTTTTTTGTTCGGGAGTTAATTCCGCGGCAGGCGGTGCAACAGGGGCCTCGCCGGGAGCTGCGGCAGGCGCACCACCATCGAATATCAATCTCCGTTCTTTCTCTGTGCTAAATGTGGGATGAAACAACATGAAAATTAATTGGTATCGAATGAAGCCTCGATGGACTTGAGCTTCTGTTGGTCACTCTCCGAAGCCTTCTCTTCAACGAAGTGGATGGTTCCGATTTTAAACGAGCGCACCTTGGCATCCTGTTCCTGTAAATACTTCGCATAGCGCTGCTCGTATTCCTCCATCGCCTTGGCATAGCGTTCACTGCGCGCCCTCTTCTGCTCAGGTGTCTCATTTTTATACTTCTCCTTCATCAGCGGAATCTGATCGAGGGTGAGCTCTGGTTCGATCTCACGCATGATGCTGTTGTAAATTTCCGCACCTGTACGCTTGGCCGGAACGGTAGGAGCACCAGAATTCTGTTGAGCAGCAGGCATAGATATTGGTATGGAACCTTTCTTACTAATTATACCAAATTTTCACGTTTTCCGCCATCCTCGCACAAAAGCAGTAGAAGAGTGTAGATCGCCAATACTCTTATTTCTTCTCTTTCGTTTTTCCGGCAAGAATGTGCACTTGCTTCGTGAGTGCCGCCACCCATAACGATTCGTCGCCACTATGCTTCTTGAGAAGCTCCTCAAACGGCAGATTGAGCGTGGATCCTGAGATTTTCCACTGCGGATGCTCCTTGATGAGTTGCATGATCTCTTTGGCTGTTACGCGGCTGGCGAGCGTGAGCACGACGAAGTCCTGCCGCGCCTCGTGCTCCATTTTGATGCGCAGAATTCCTACCTGACGGCACACGAGTTTCAGCTGAAGCACTGCAAGAAGGTTCTTTACTGGTTGTGGCGGCTCACCAAACTCATCACGTAGGTCCTCTTCGAATTCTTTGAGCGTCGCCTCATCTTCACTGCCGGCAAGTTTCTGGTACACCGAGATGCGCTCCTGTTCATCAGTGATGTAGAACGAAGGCAGCATGGCTTCCACCGGCAACAGAATCTCTGGAGAGATTTCTTCTTCGACTTCGCTCTTCTCGCCGGCCTTCATCTCTTCCACGGCTGCTTTGAGCATACGCAGGTAATGACTCACCCCTACGGTGTTCATGGTGCCCGACTGACTGGCCCCCAGAATCTCGCCGGCTCCGCGGATCTCGAGATCACGCATGGCTACTTGGAATCCGCTCCCCAATTCGCAGGCCTCCACAATCGCCCTCAGACGCTTCTTGGCGTCGTCCTGCAGTCTCTGCCCATGATAGAGGAAATAAGCGTACGCCTGCACCTTACTGCGCCCCACACGACCTCTGAGCTGATAGAGCTGGGCAAGACCGAAGTGTTCTGCCTGATCCACGACCAACGTATTGGCCCGCGGCAGGTCGATACCGTTTTCAATAATTGTTGAACTCACTAGCACATCCACCTTGCCTTCTTTGAATTCCAGAACACGTGCCTCGAGATCATCGGCCTTGAGCTGCCCATGTGCAACGATGAACTTGGCCTCAGGAATAAGTAATCGAAGCTTGTCAGCAAAGGCGTCGATCGTCTCGACACGATTGTGGAGAATAAATGACTGCCCCTTGCGATTGAGCTCAAAGATGATTGCGTGACGAATGAGAGAATTAGAATAGCGCCGGACTTCAGTGATAATGGGAAGTCGGCCAGGAGGTGGAGTAGTGATGGTAGTGATGTCGCGCAGTTTGTGGAGCCCTAAATTCAATGTACGGGGAATGGGTGTCGCTGTGAGCGTGAGAATGTCTACAGACGCACGCATGTCCTTGAACTTTTCTTTCTGTTTCACACCGAATCGCTGCTCCTCATCCACAATCACGAGACCAAGGTTATGGAATTTCACGTCATCCTGTAGAAGCCGATGTGTACCAATGACAATATCCGCCTGTCCTTTCTTTAATTTCTCGAGCGTGACCTTTTGCTCTTTGACCGTTCTAAATCGACTGAGCATTTCTACCCGCACACCGAATGGCAACATGCGTTCGCGGAAGCTGTGGTAGTGTTGGTCGGCGAGAATGGTAATAGGCGCGACAACGGCAACTTGTTTACCGCCCTGCACAGCTTTGAACGCAGCACGCATGGCCACTTCTGTCTTACCGAATCCCACATCCCCACAGACAAGACGATCCATCGGGTGAGGACCTTCCATATCATTCTTGAGATCCTCAATCGCCTTGCGCTGCCCTGGTGTTTCCTCGTACGGGAATGATTCTTCGAACTTGCGCTGCTTCTCTGAATCCTCATCAAACCCGAATCCCTTGGCCTTGGCGCGCTTGGCGTAGAGGAGAAGAAGTTCCTTTGCGATCTGCTCGGTCTCTTCTTTTGTTTTCTTCATCACGCGCTTCCACTCATTGGTCCCAAGCTGGGTGAGAATCGGTTCCTGGCCCTCCTCATAGACGAACTTACTCAATTTATCTGCTTGCTCCACAGGCACGAAGAGTTTGTCACCCTCGGCATAGGTTAATTCCAAATACTCACGATTTGTCCCGTCCACCTCCTTCTGCGTCATCCCTTCAAAGTGACCAATGCCGTGTTCCATATGAACCACGTAGTCACCTGGAACCAGCGAAGTGATAAAATCGAGAGCAAGCTTCTGAATACTGCGTTGCTTGCCTGCTTTCTTGAGTGAGAAAATCTCGCGATCCGTGAGCAGGGCAAATTTGAGGTCGGGATTTTGTAGTGAATGAGGGAGAACTTCGTCATCTTCCGCTCCGATCAAGGTGAGTGTCCCCGGTGAGCGTTTCTCTTCCGTCGTACAGGGAATGCGTTCTTCCTTACAAATGCTTTCCAACTCATCCAATCGCTTGGTCACAACGAAAATCGCCCACTTTTGCGTGAGTTTATCGCGCACATCATTAAGAAAGTCGGTGAGCGTGTAGAACTTCAATACTGAGAGATACCGCAAGTGCGCGTGGTGATCTTCGGTTTCCGGAAACGGCGTGAACCGTAGAGCCGTCGCCGTCATCGGAAACTCCACATCATCCTGATCATCAACTGCCAGAAGTGCCTTTGCCGGTAGCTGTTCGGCCAGCGATACCATGTGTTCATAGAGCAAAGGGAAAATCTGCAATTTCTTTTCGTTGTCTTTCGTTTTCGAGAGATCGACAGCATCCACTGTTAGTATTTTCTCGACACGATCGACATTGAATGACACGCGGTACGGATGGTCGGACTGAATAGGGAAGATGTCGAATACGTCCCCAATGCGTCGGTATTCACCGGGCGAGAGATAGAGATCTTCGCCGTGCTGATATCCGCGCTCAATGAGATCTTCAATGAATGTGGTGTAATGAATATCGCTACCGACCGTGAGTGTAAGTATCCGTTCCATGAGTTCCGCAAACCGAGGAAACGACTGATCCCACGTCGCGCGCGCGCACAGAAAAATTCCATTCGTTGACTCCTCCCCCTGCATAAACTGTAAAAACACCTGCAGAGCATCAGGGAGTACTTCACCCTCTCCATTTTCGATTGGTTGGAGGATATGAGTTTCCTGGTCAAAAAACTGCAACCAGTGCTGGAGTGTTTCGGTTTCCTCCTCTCGCCCAGTGAGGAGTAGGGTTCTCTGTGGGTGCTGTTCGAGAAAGAGTGAGAGAAGCAGCGCTTTCGCTGTCTCATTACTGGCTCCAGAAAGCACAAGACGACGCTCCTTTTTCAGGAGTTCGCTGAGTTCCCGGTGAGTGTCTCTCCCAAGGAGGAGAGAAGGTTGCATAAAACGATGTTTAAGGAACCTAAACTTTGACTCCCCTCACAAAAAATGAGGAGAGAATACTGAATGTGAGTCGCCCTGTTCTTCCAGGCGTCGACAGCGTCAGTATAGAAGAAATAGGAAGAAAATCAAGGTCATGCCTTATTTTCCACTGCAAAATTCACCCCACCAATCTCAATCTTCCTGTATGCGAAGCGGCATAATGAGATGGAGATAGAGTGAATTGCTGGGGAAGCGAAACACGGCAGGATGCATACTATCGGTCAGCGTGAGCTCCACCTCACTCTCGCCATCAGTATGGCTGAGAAAATCAAGGAGATAACTGGAGCTGAGGGCGATCTTATTCACATCACCCTTTATTTTGGCTGGGAACGTCGCTTCGTCCCGGCCTGCTTGGGTTTGAGGGGTTTTTACATGTACGGACTCTTTCGAAAAATTAAAGGTGAGATTGTTGTTAATCTCTTTTGCAAAGTAATGCATACGTTTGACGATAGGCACAAGCTCGCGCACAGAGAGGTGAATGGTAGTCTTTTCTTCTTTAGGAATGATTTGCTTGTAGTCGGGGAACCGGCCGTCAATGAGACGAGAAAGAAGGTGTGTAGGGCCGATATGAATTTCGATCTGTTGACTGCTGAGTGCCACTTCAACAGGCAAAAGTGTTGGCTCTGCTTTGGCTTTCTTTTCTTTCTCCTTTTCACCATCCTTACTTTTCTCTTCGCGTTCTGGTTTACGTGAAGAGAGGATTGATTTTAGCTCTTCAAGAACTTTGGTGGGGACGATGCAAGAAATATCAATGTTCGACGCTTTTGTGAGGATCTTGTATTCCGAAAGTCGATAACTATCTGTTGCGACAAAGGTAAGGTGGCCTTTTTCGGCATGAAGGTAAACACCGGAAAGCACGGGACGAAGCGATGTTTTTGTTGAAGCAAATGTCACATGATGAAGTGCATCAAGAAGGGGAATCGCATCAAGAGTGAACGTGATTTGTTTCTCAATGGGGGTGATGGTGGGGTACTCACTGGCCGCTTCTCCTGCGATGAGAGTTTTGGCGTGTTTAGATGTGCACTTGAGTTGTGTGCCTTCGCTGGTTTCGAGAAGAACTTCTTGATCGGAGTTGTACTGAGCAAAGTTAAGAATTGCTTTGGAAGGAATAGTGATCGAACCCTCATTCTCAATCGACGCCTCAAAACTTGTGACAATACTCAGCTCTAAATCGGTTGCGCTCACTTTGCAGCGCTTTCCTTCTGCTTCAAGAAGAATGTTTCCTAAAATTGGGAGTGCTTGCTGCCCACTAATAGCACGACTCACGAGCGTGAGTGCTTGAAGAAGATCGGAGGTTTTACACAGAAGCTTCATAAGGTTTGTTCCTAGTAGATAAATAAATAAAAGGTACTTATATAATTAGTCATCATCGTAGACTCTCTACAACTATTCATGAGTTCCATTGTAGTCTGTGGAAAGAGGGAGTAATAGTTTCATTTTTTCCTCTTTACAAGCCAATCTCGTTTTTTGGGTGATTCTCTCATTGTGGAGGAGGTGTGGAAAACTTGTGGAGAAGAAGAAGAGAAGATGTAGAGTAGGTCAAACAACTGGTTTTTAGCTTCATAGAGCGGAAATACCAAGCTTTACGTGGAGAAGAGTGGTGGAGGGGGGAGAACGTCCCTCCTCCGCTTTCCACAAGTGTGTGGATAACTTTTTTGCACAAAAAGTACGTTTTTTCTCTTCTAGATACCTTTTTTGAACCCTTTTCGCGCTTCAGGAAGAGGCACGGACATGCGATTTTCGCGGATGAACATCTCCCCTTCCCGCATGGAAACATAGCTCTGCTCAGGAACGTCTTTATTGATTTGAACCCCACTTGCGACGAACGTCCCTCCCCCAATCTTCATGCCAGGGTTTATGATGGTTCGAATTCCTAAGCGACAATCGGCACCGACCACCACGCCAAACTTCGTGAGCCCTGTAGAAACTTTTTCCTCTCCTACTAACGAAGAAATGTCTCCCTCATCCAAGCGCAAATTTCCCGTAAGACTCCCGCCCCCAAAAGAAACATTCGAACCAATGACGCTATCGCCGATGTACGTCATGTGCGTCCATACATGCGAGGCCAGTACAGACGATTTGATTTCTGTAGAATAACCAATAACACAATCGTCACCCACACTCGCACCGCGTACAAGAGCGTTATTGGCGACAATACTGCGCTTACCGATGACACACGGGCCAACCACTGTGGCATGAGCGAATACACGCACGCCTTCTTTAAGAATGACATTGCCTTCAATCACGGCAGTTGAGTGGATAGTGGCCGTAGGATGGATGACGGGCTTGCTGATCCCAGCAAGCTGATGTTGCAGCAGGGAGAGCAGGTGCCAGGGGTATTTCACTGGATGCCAAGCTCCTTCATACGGCACAGCGTGGTACGTCTTCGTTTTAAAGAGTGTATCGAGTGCGCGCTCGTATCCGTCGTCGTCGTTCGTTGTCACATTGTGCAGAGTATCGAGCAGTAGTGCCGGTTGATTGTGAACATGCGCCACAATAGTGACCAGATCACTCGGCTCTTTGCCTGCGCCAGGTTTCTCAATGATGGACGAGATACGATTCCCTGTAAGCTCCAAATATCCTCCCGGAAAGTACGACGTAACACGCTTCGCGAGCAGCGCCCCATCAACGCCTTTCGTTGTTGCCTCTTGAATGAGGGCTGTGTAGGCAGCAGGTTCCACGACATCATTTCCTCCGACAATCATCACAGGCTCTTTGCTGGTTGGCAGGGCATTGAGCATTGCTCCGCGCATACCGAGCGAGAGATCTTCTTGTTCAATCGAAGGCACGTCAGGGCACGCCGCACGCGCGAGGTCGATGTTGTGTTTACCTCCAATCAAGATTATTTCCTGGATGCCTGCGGCGCGCAGGTGCTCGATTTGGATTTCAAGCAAGGTTTTTCCACAGAGAGGAAAGAGGGATTTTTCGGCCAGCGGCCAGAAGCGCTTGCTTAAGCCTGCGAGAAGTAGAAAGACTTTCACGGGCATATCGTACGCTCTAAAGGCTTATAGAAGCCAGTTCTTCCCCATCAAAACACGAGCTGAATTTCCCCATCCTGGGCCGTGCTGCGCACGGGAATGTGGGCATCTTGCAACCGTTGCAGAGTATCGGGATGTGGGTGGCCGTAGTCATTGTCTCTTCCTACAGAAATAATGGAGAGACGGGGATGGACGGCGGCAAGAAATTCTTCGGAGGAACTAAAACGGCTGCCGTGGTGCCCAACTTTCAACACCTGTGCCGAGACGTCGATGCCGGAAGCGAGCAATACCTCCTCTCCTTTTTCACTGAGGTCTCCGGTAAAAAGAATGGATCCGGTACCGTAGATTGCGCGGAATACGATGGAGTTGTCATTGTCCTCGGCGCCGCGTACGGGATTCGGAGGCCAGAGAATGTCGAGCATTACGCCATCCTGTAGATCGATATCTCGCTGCGGGTCTGCAGCAACGAGCGGTACGCCCTGCTCGCGCGCGATTGCGAGCAATGCCTTATACGGCTCTTCGTCATTCTGTATTGCAGGGAGCAGGAGCGCACCTACTTTGAACCTTCGAAATACCTCCGGGAACGCCGTGAAGTGATCGGGGTCGGGATGCGAGAGGATGAGCAGATCAATGGATCGGCGCGAGAGGGGTAGGCTTTTCCCCAATGCCTCCAGAGCAGAGAGATCGGGCCCGCCATCAATGAGCACAGTTTTTCCTGAGGGAGTCGTGAGAAGGGCGGCGTCGCCCTGCCCTACATCAAAGAATTGCACTGTCAGATTCCCTTTGGGAATTCGCTTAAGCTCACGGATGAGAACGAGCGATGCCCCAAGAAGGATGACGCAGCAGATGAGGAGCGGACGTCGAAAGTGAGGAGGCACTTGCATAGAGCAGGCTACTTTACAATTTTCGGTTAGGAATGCCACATTTCTTTCGGTCTCATTTACTGGAATTTCCTCCATCCCCCAGCCCTTTCCTCTTTTTTTTCAAACCTCCATCCCCCCGACCCCCTTCCTCCTGTGGAGGAAGGGGGGTACCTCAAACAGTGGGACAATCACAAACACATACATATTCCCCCTCTCTCGTGGAGAGGGGGTTAGGGGGAGAGGTTCAGTGAAAAAAAAGAGAGGAGAAAAGGGGAGAGAAAAAACCGAACTACTTCTTTTTCCTACTCTTTCTCCAGCCCATAAGTGCTCCGAGGGCGGCAATACCAACCATGGCGCCTGCCCCTGTTTGCGACAAGCTATTCACTTTGGGTGTAGGAGGTGCTGTGACAGATGAGGGAGAAGATGAGGGAGAGGATGCACTTGATACCACTGCCGCGGCTGGTGCAGGCGGCTGAGGAGTGTTCCAAGTGAAGAGAGCCTTGAAAACACCTGGCGAGGATTCTCCTTCGGCGTTCGCTACGTACACCACAAGACCAAAGTTCTGTGGTGTGACATCGGGAATCTGCACGCCGTTTAGGTCTCCAGAGAGAAACTCTGGAGTATTAAATGTGCGGCCACCATCACGACTCTGGCGCACAACAATGAAGGCGCCATCGGGCGTAGCGGGATCAAGCTCCCACTGGCCGGTCACCATAAAGCGCTGATTTTTTTGCGGAGATGCATTGAGACGGAAATTCACCACATCGGGTAGGCTTCCTGTCTGAGGCTGCAACATACCTGGCAGAGGAGATGTCGGCTGCTGAGAAGGAGTATTCTGCGGCAGGCTTTCTGCGCGGGCAGCGGCTTCTTCAGGGGAGATCCCTGTACCATGCCCAGTGAAGAAAGCCGTGCGATCAATGGGGTCAAGGATGAGTCCTCCCTCACCAGCAAGAGGCTCACTCAGACGCATTTGGTAGACCATTCCTGCGGCCTGACGCATGGTCTGCACCATGGCAGTTCTCCCATCAATAGTGAGCTGTTCGATAGGTAGCGAGGATCCTTGCGAATCAATAATCGAAAACGCAGTGGGGGCAGAGGCAGGATCAATTATTGGCGTTGCCGAAAACGCAAGAACGACACGGGTCGCAGAGAGCGCTTGTACAGAAAGCAGATGCAGAGCATCTGTGCGAGGCATTGTCTGTGCCGAAGAAGCAGACATGGGTGCCTGGGTGTCTGCTGGAGGCATGACGGGAGTATCGGGGTCGGAAGATGAAGGAGTGGATGTCGGGTTGACTGCACGGTCTACGCGCACTTCTTCAGTGAAGAAGGGGCTTTCTTCTCCTGACGCATTCACTGCCATTATGCTCACGTACACAGTTGAGAATGTTGACGGAACATCTTGGAGAATATGCATGGAGACAGGACCTTCGGTCGTTTCGACAGCATCGTAGTACCCATCATTTTCCAGAATGGATTTCTGGCTGAAATACACACGATATTCGGCGATATCTCCTTCGACTTGGACCCACTCCACGATGACGGAGCCATCATCCTGCCCGTAAGCCTGCAGGCCGGTTACGGTCCCTGGCATTTCTGCAAACACAGATGCTGGGACAATGAAGCCCCAGACAAGAGCAAGTGCGAAGAGAGTTCGGCGAGTCATGGGATTGGGTGTGTCTTTCGTACTATTATAGCAGATTCAGCCTGTTTCCCCAAGGCCGAGCGAATGGCGATGTAGAGCCCTTAGAAGCTTTATGAATCCCGTAGCCCAGAGCAGAATTCCCAGTACAAGGCTGGCGAGGGCAAGCCCGAGGAATGTCAGGTAATCATTTGCAAGGAATGGTCGCGTGAGCCAGAGGATCATCGCAAGAAGGAGCGTGAAGATAAACCAACGCAAAAAAGCCCATGGAGGAAAGTACGGTCGTGAGTATTTGAGCGTGGCAGGGAGGAGAAGGCTCACTAAGAGTGATTGCACAATGATGGCCGTTGTCGCCGCGCCGACAAATCCGAGTTGCGGGATAAGAAGCATGTTACTGCTCACCGAGATAATGGCCCCAATAGTGAGAGTGGCGAGCAGGCGCCGCCATTCCCCGTGCACCAATGCCATATAAAACGAAAAGAGAATGAATCCGTAGAGGAACATTGGCACACTGGCGAGACGGAGGGCAGTGTCGGCACCGGGATGATCCACTGTCGAGAGATATTCCCGTGTCGTGAGCAGGGCAATGAGCGGTCGTGGCCACAGCGCAGCAAAAAGTCCGGCGGTTGTTCCCAAAAGAAGAAGGACGAGGAATGTTTTTCCTAAAAGGTCACGAGTATCCTTACCATTCTCTCTGCGCTCGCTCACGATGGGCAAGATGGAGTTGAGCAAGAACGTAGGGATGAGAAAACTCATTTCTCCCATTCGCAGTACGAAGCCGTAATACGCGTTTTGGATTTGGAAATCCGGTCGCAGCAGAGCGAT
>CAYOLJ010000001.1:2171-41192 GCA_964404805.1 uncultured Candidatus Peribacteria bacterium | reverse complement strand
TATTTGTGGCCGTTGTCTTTTCCGTTTTCGCGGTACATCTGGTTGCTCTCTTCGGTCTCGGCAGCGAGGAAGGAGTGTTTCTGCAACGGGGCGCATTTCCATCCATCGACATGCGCGGACTTCTGATGGGCGGCATTATCATTGGTGCGTTGGGTGTTCTGGACGATGTGACGACAGCGCAGGTGGCGGCTATTGCTGAGGTGAGCGGAGCCAATCCTTCTCTCGGATTTCGGCAACTCTATCGCGCCGGCGTTGCTGTGGGGCGGGAACATGTTGCTTCCATGATTAATACACTTGCTCTCGCGTACATCGGAGCTTCGTTACCCTTGTTTCTTCTCCTCTCGATGAATGAGGAGATGCCGCTCTGGGTGACGCTTAACAGTGCCTTCCTTGCGGAAGAACTTGTGCGGACGCTTGTCGGAAGTGCCGCGTTGTTGCTTGCTGTTCCAATATCCACATGGCTGGCAGCGAGGGCTTTTGCACAGCGTTAAATGTTTTGCGCGTTTATTATTTTTTATCGACGCCTGTGCGGCTTCTTGAAAGACCGGCGACTCTGGGTCGAACGAAAGCGTGAAGCCGGACGTCGCCACGTGCGATCAACATCTCTTGTGTCTGTGGTGGCAACAGGTGCTCGCTTCGGAAGTGTAGGCGTAGGAGGGCGTCGTAACGTCGATCGAACGAGTCGCTCGATGTCACGCACGGAGTTCTTCTGCTCGAACGTCGCGAAAGAGATGGCGCGGCCTTCTCTTCCTGCGCGTGCGGTACGACCGATGCGATGCACGTAGTCGTTCGGGTCATCGGGCAGATCGAAATTGATCACGACTTCGATGCCTGTGACGTCGATGCCGCGTGCCGCGATATCCGTGGCGACGAGAATACGATACTTGCCGGTTTTGAATCCCTGCAGTGCCTCACGTCGCTGGTTGAGAGTGCGATTGGCATGAATTTCAGCGGCGGCATGCCCAAGGGCTTTGAGAGAGCGCGTAATCTTCTTTGCACCGTGTTTGGTGCGCGAGAAGACGAGAATCGAGCCGTGATGCTCCTTAAGAAGCACTTCGAGCAGAGCAGGTTTTTCCATCTTCTGCACGATGAAGAGTTCCTGCTGAACACCTTGCACTGTCGTACCAGAGGGGGCGACCTCGATGCGAATGGGCAGTTTCATGTGCTCATTAGCGAGCTTCATGATTGAGGATGGCATGGTGGCAGAGAAGAGCATCGTCTGCCGCTCACGTGGCACATACCGAAAAATAGCCTCGATCTGCGGACGAAAGCCCATATCGAGCATGCGATCCGCTTCGTCTAAGACGAGGATGTTCACCTCTTTAAGTGTGATGGTGCCCTTCTTAAGGTGGTCATTTAGACGACCGGGTGTGGCGATGACGATGCGGGGGTTTCGACGGATTTGCTCTTTTTGCAGGTGCATGGATGCTCCTCCAATGAGTACGGCCGTGCGAATGTGAAGCTGCGGTGCGAAGGTTTGCAGAGATTCATCTACCTGCAAGGCGAGTTCGCGCGTGGGCACGACGATGAGGGCTCTTCCGGGTTTCTGTGCGAGTCGCTGAAGCATGGGAATGCCAAAGGCAAAGGTCTTGCCCGTGCCTGTCTGCGCGATGCCGACAATGTCCTTCCCTTCGATGCCCGGCGGAATCGATTGCTGCTGAATAGGCGTGGGAGTGACGAAATTCCGATTGGCGAGGATCTCAAGAATTTGCGGGGCGATACCGAGCGTGAGGAAGCTCGGAGTGGGGGACTGAGAAATGTCTGACATTGGATTGCGTGAGGAGCGCGCATGATAGCCCTTTCTGCCGTAATCACCTACGAAAGCGAGCGGAAAATGCCGAAATCGTACAATGCCATTGCAGAGAGCTCCGCGACAGAATCAGTTATTTTCTTCAAACAAGAAAGACAGGCATTCCATTGAATATCTTGGCAAAAAGCCATAGAATGATCGTCCAATATCTTCTTCTCCTTCACCTTATTCCCGTTCACACGCCCACCACCTGCAAGGTCAATGGATGTCGCAGCCCCTCAGGTGGCAGGCCATTCTGTCGCAAGCACGCGCAGAAGGGGAAGGATAACGCCATCATCTTCTCAGCAGAACAGCGTTCGCACATGCGGTCGGTGTGTTGCAATGCCGCGTGTACGGCTGGCGCGCAGCATGAGTACGGCAATCAGTACTGCAAGGCGTGCAAGGGACCGTGTTGCTGGCATTCGTGAGGGGAGAGAGCACGCATATTCTTCAGATCATGAAACAGTCCCCTCATCGATTTCTGCCTCTTTGAGGATCGTATCTTGCATGGCGACGTCAGAGATCAATTTTTTCTGTTTCCATGTTCCTCGCATGAACCAGATCACGGCGATGAGGGCGCCGATGACATTGGAAATGGCAAATGACCACCAGAGACCCTCCTGCCCCAGTGCAGTATGATAGGCAAGAATATACGCAAGAGGGAATTGTATGAGCCACTGTGTGACCAAAGCGATGATCATAGATGCCCTGGTGTCGCCTGCCCCACGTAGGGTTCCGATAATCACTTGCTGTACACCGATGAAGCCGAACGTCAGTGCCATGATGCGCACGAATGTCGCGCTTTGCTCAATAGCTGCGCCACTCTCTGGGATAAAAAGAGAGGAGAGGCGGAGGGCCATCGGGAACAGAAAGATACCGATCACCGTCAGAATGCCGAAGGCGAGCACGCTGCCAATAGCATTGGTACGAGCGGCGCGACCGATTTTACCTGCGCCGATGTTCTGACCGACAAGCGTCGAAGTCGCCATAGAGAGGCCCATTGCGGGGATGAGTACGAACATGAGCACTCGGATGCCCGTACCGTATGCCGCAACTGTTACGGTACCGAATGTCGATACGAGCATTGTCATGATTGTCATGCCCAGTGCGCGGGTGGATTGCTCGATCGAGGCCGGCCAGCCGAGGTGAAATGCTTTGTGGATGAAGAACCAGTCAGGACGAAAGTCCGATACTTTTAGATGAAAACCATTCTTTCCCCGTAGCATCAATGTCAGACCAATAGCCGTAGCAGTCGCCTGGGTGATGAGCGTAGCCATCGCAGCGCCCGAAACACCCATAGCCGGAACGAGTCCATAGCCGAAAATGAAGAGCGGATCGAGGAACAGGTTGAGTACAACCGTCAACAAGACAATGAACATCGGTGCTCTAACAACGCCAATTCCGCGCATGAGGGATTGATAGACGAAGTATGCGAACACGAATACGAACCCGAGAAAGCTGATTTGTGTAAATCGCACAGCGTCAGGCAGGACTTCGGGTGCCGCCCCCATCATTCGCATGAGCGGTTCACTGAGTGTGAAGCCCACTCCCGAAAGGACCAGGGATACGACGACCACCATCAGGAGCGTCTGGGCGGCAATGTGGTTCATCATCTGTGTATCTCCTTTACCTTTATACTGGGCAATCAGGACGGTCCCGGCGAGCGCAAGGCCACCCCCGAGTGCGATTAAGAGAAAATTCACCGGAAAACTGAGTGAAACGGCTGCCACGGCCTCCGCACTTAAACGGCCCACCCAAAATGTATCTGTAATCTGGTACGCCGTCTGAAGAAGATTGGCAATAACGATCGGAACCGATAGATGCAACATCGCGCCGATAATGGAGCCTTCCGTGAGGGAGGATTGTGAACGCATAGGGATGGGGATGATCAGCGTCTTGCAGAGCGCCGTTTGCGCGAAGTCTTGCTGCGCAGTAGATCAAGATTGCCGAGCATTTGGCTGTAAAGCTGTTCAAGGCTCTTCGCCGGCATGACGATGATTTTGCCGTCTTTGGCGAAGACGATCATTTCTTCTCTTGCTCGAATGTCCAATGCGGAGCGGATGTTATGCGGGATGACGATCTGTCCGCGGCTGCCGACAACGGTCTTGCCGTGGAGGAATGGTGCACTCGTTTTCATAGAAAATATGATAAATATGAAAAATCATATTAATCATACTTAGACTATACGTGTGTGTCAATGTGTTTCACCGGAGGAAAATCGCGCCTTCTCGGTATGCCTGCAATTCGCTCCTCCGTTTCACTCGGAGCCTGCTGCGGAGTCTCGGAGGAGGTTGAAGCTGGTGTTGGGTTTTTGAAAGATTCAAGAGGGTGACTTTCCCTGCCCTTGTCTCCCGTAGTCAAAATCAAAAAATCGTTCGATGGGTGTGCCTCATGATTGTCAGGCGATGGAGAACCTAGAGAAGAAAGTGTTGAAATTGCCACGGATCATCATCGGCCGGAGAGAAGATATTGTTCGTTTTCTTTGCGACGACATCCGAACCATGAGGGGTCCAATCCAGAGGCATCGACACCACTTCGCCGAGATAAGGATCGGCCACTTCCATGATTTCTTCGTGTGGGAGCTGATCGGGAACGAGGACGCCTCTGCGGGGATTGCGGATCATCCAGAAAACCGCACCGAGTACCGAAGCCGCGACTTGCAGCGTGGTCGCATTCTGTCCGGGCGCGAGTCGGCGCGTTTCTTCGATACCGAGGATCGTCCCGGCCCACCATGACTTAAAATCGTGACCCATCAGCAGACATCCCAGTTCGTCGACGCCACTCACGATATCGTCATTCATGATCCGGTATTTTTCATGTGCTTTGTAG
This sequence comes from uncultured Candidatus Peribacteria bacterium, assembly GCA_964404805.1. Taxonomy (GTDB): domain Bacteria; phylum Patescibacteriota; class Gracilibacteria; order Peribacterales; family Peribacteraceae; genus Peribacter. The sequence goes on along the minus strand of CAYOLJ010000001.1, from coordinate 36,574 downwards.
TGTCGTGCGCGCAAAGCATGGAGTGAAGCGATGGCAGCGGCACACGGCCAATAGGCGTAGTGAACCGTCGGTCGGTACACCGGAGAGCCATTTTCGTCCCATACCGTCAGGTGATCGGAGATGGTGAACGCTTCGCCGTGACGCACGACCATTCCCACGATCTCTTGGCTCGGCACGCGCGAACGGACAAAAGTATTGATGCCGAAGCGGGCAAGACAGATCTGATTGCGGGGACCGCTAGCATGTATACGCGCATCGGGAGGAAGAATCCGTTCATGCGTTCCCCATCCCATTTCTGCGGGCGAGGTTCCCTCTTCGAAGAATCCCTCAACGCTCCACGTATTCACGAATTCATCCGGATTATGAGGTTGGTTCGTGATCTGCGTATCGATCTCACTGATATGAATCACTTTAACCTGCAAAAGCTGTGCGAGCCGGTTATAGGCTCCGTCGGTCATTGCCTGCTCGATGGCCGGAAGGCGCGGGTCTTTCTTCTTTTCCGCCTTGAGCTTGTTACCGATATCCAGAAGGGCCCTCTTGGTGAAATGTGAAACCAGTCCGGGGTTTGCTCCGTGTTCGATAATTGCCGTGGGGCCGGGCTTATCGCCCCAGTCACGTATCATTTTTCGGATGGCCATGTGTCGGACATAAAGCGTTCGGTCGGTGGTAAGTTTTTTGTCAAAATTGTCGTAGGGATCCCAGAGCTCGACTGAAGTATTGATGTAGAGCACCTCATGCGTATGACACCACTCAAGGATGTCCAGACATCCGATATTCCAGGCAAGATCGATGATCATATCTCCCGGACCTGCGTAGCGCGAGAGCTGTTCGCCAAGCTTGTCGCGGGTGATCTGTTCTTGGACGAAGTGCACGCCCTCTTGCAAGGCGGGAGCCAGGACGGGTGACGCACTGCAATCGACCATATCGATTACCGTGATGCGATCCCGCAGCATAGAGACATGTCGCAGCAAAAGAGGAAGGAAACATTGTGAGACGCTGCCGTATCCCATAATGAGTATACGACCCGTGAACGAGGTTTTGATTCTTGCTGCGAGAGATTCAATAGTCTCCACTAACGTGCAGAGGTCGCGCAAACTGCCTTCTCTTCGAGCGCAGTCTGATTCAGGACAATGTTGCGCTTGGAAAATTTCTCCAAATATTCCGCAGGAAACTGATCACAACCACGAAGGATGCAGTGAGCATTGAAAGATGTTCCCTGGAAGAATGAAAGGGCAAAGTCGACGATCGTCTGCGCGTTGTAGTACTTGCAACTGAAGACATCCAGATAGACGGAATTTGTCTGATTGGCGAAATGTCCCGAAACGAGGGAGGTCTCGATGAGCTGTGTGAGCGAGAAGCCGCTCACGCGAGGATTATCGCCGAAATCCACGACGACGGTTTCGCCAAACATTTTCATATCCAGTTTATCGCAGAGCATTTTTGTGAACATTTTGATCGTATCGGCATCACGAATAGTATCGGGATTGCACCCGTGAATGTCTGCGGAGGTCGCGAGCCCCCATGCATTGCTCTGTTCGTACTCCGCTTTTGTCGGAGGGTTGAGCACTCCCGAACGAGTACTGTTTACTGCTGCTCGGGGAGACCGCGCAGAGCCAATACCAGAAGAAGGAAAGTGGACCATCTAAAAAGAAGGAAAAAGAATAATCGCGCCAAATATATGCGTTCACTTCCACGTGTCAATTAAAAACTTCCTCTAAAGAGCGGCTATCTCTCGCCTGGGGGCAGCGCAAAATCCGCACATGCAAAAAATTGTTTTGCACAGGCTCTCATCTGGCACTCTTCTTGGTCTCATCGCCCACGAAAAACTTATTGCGATAGCAGAGGTTTATTTCATCACGTTCCTATTTTGCATCACCGTGCTTGTGAGCAATGCCTGCTTTCAGGTTTTGTTCACATGAAGAATTGGCTCCCCCGTTTTTTAGCAGGCGCCGAATTTCACTGGAAGCTTAAGGGTGATGTTGAGTCTTCAGTTATTGTGAGAGATGGCTCGGCGTGCTGGACGGGATTCGCACATCGGTTCATCCGCCTTGTTGCGATGGTGTCCAGAATGGTGCTCATGGGACATGTGGAAAAAGAAATACAAAAAAGCCCGTCAGAGAGAGGCTGGAATATTTTTCGGGAATCCGTGAGGCGTTATGCACTCATCGCAGACCAGCCCTCACTCTTGCAAGCTTCCGCGCAACAACACATCTGGCTGGACTCAAGGTGCATAACAAAAAACTATACATGTGCCTTTTGAAAGGCAACTGCATTTTTTGACCTTTGGCGTTCACAACTTGCGAATACCGAATGCCCGAATGGTCCCGCCCCTGACTTCGCCGATGATCAGCACGGTGTCGCCCGATCCGATCTGTGATTCTGAAGGGAGATGTGTTCCAGGTGTCAATTCCACCGATATAAGACGATCACCCGGACTGCGCAGGACATAGGAGCGCTCGCCCACGCCGGTGATCGTACCCCGGAAGACATTGTGAAATCTCCAGGCTCCGTACCCGCGCAGCAATGATTCCGCCACATGATCATTCTTGGGCGGCGGCGGCGGTTGCAAGCGGCTGAAGGCCGGTAAAAGGCTCACGAGAAATCCGCAGAAGAGGGCGAGAATCAGGAGAGCAAGTGAGGTGATAAAAAACGAATGGCGGCGAAAGGGAACAAATTGGCGCAGGAGGAACACAAGTACGATTGTCAGAAGGATGATGACGGTCAGCGGGAACAGGGGGAAGGATTGCAAAAAGACCACGATTCCCAGCAATCCGAATCCCGGCAGCAGCCAGAAGCCGCTCGTTTTTAAGATGGAGAAGAGGAATCCTACGAGCAGGATTTCGACGATCGCGCATACGACGATTCCCGTGACTGTGATGATCCGGTCTGACTTCATAATTGGAGGAGGAAAGTGTAGCACTTGGCGTTACGCACCCAGAACAGAGGCAAGGCCGTACGTTCCGAGCAGTGCCATGGCGGTATTGAAAACCACATTCCCCAATTCCAGAGGCAGCATCACCCGCCAGTAGGGGTAGCGGGCCAGCCCCATGGGGACGAGCATCCAATCGTTGGAGAGCGGAGAGATCGAACCGTAGACGAAGAGTGCGCATGCCGTCTGCCAGTACGGGCACTGGGTGATCCAGTTTCGAAAGCGGTCCATGGTCGTGGCCAGACGTCCGGAGGCGATGCTCCCGCCGGAGAATCCCAACAGGTACGATGTGGAGTCGCCGCCCATCTGGCCGATACTGGCCACAAGGCCGAGCAGCCACGGATTCAATCCTCCCGCGGCAAAGGTCATGATGACCAGGTGGTAGGGGATGCTGACGAGCACGGACAGGCCGCCCAGAAATGCGAGGAGGAGCGTGGCGAAGTAGCCGTTCTCCGTGCCGATGGAGGCCGCGATGTCTGTGGGCGGGAACTGGTAGATAAACACCGTCCACGCCAGGAACATCACAATGGGCACGAGATACAGAAGATTTCTTTTCCGGCGTTGCCGCATGGCGCTCATTCTACGGGGGCGGTCGATGGATGGCGATGATATTTATTTGGCTCCCGAGTTCAAACACTCTCATAGAGCTTTTGACGGATGCGGGATATTGGAAGGGAATCGCTGTGAGGTTAGCACACATTGAAGAAGCAAGAAATTCGCATGTATATTACAAATCACGATGATGCATCTTCATCAATTGTAAATAATTTGTTATTTATTACGATTTGGCCCCGGAATCTTCCTCGTCCGAACCATTGTTGATGTCTGTGCCGTCACTCCAGGCCGTATTGTGTATGTTGGTGATTTTAGGACATGGAAAGAAGAGGTTGAGCTTATTAGGCAGGCTCGCTGATGTTCTTATGACTTCCCCAAGGGAACAATAACCAAGTATGATGGGCTGCTATGAGAACTGATTTATTAAAAATGAATAGAGCCTATCCAATTGAGTATAGAAAAAAGTCATTTGGATTTTTTCACGCAAAGAAACAAATTGAATTAAGTGTGGATGACTATGGGTTCGACTCTTTCACTCAAAATTCTGAAGCTGGCTCAGATGTAAAATCTCATCTCAATATTCTTGGTGTACGTGCTGATAAAATACTTGGATACAACTTCATTAAAATGCGCGAATGGCATCATACTGAGCCCATAAATTTGTACGTGTATTTAGTAAATGATGGACTAAGACACTTCAGAGTTTTAAAAATTATGGATATTTGTATAAAGGATAAATTTCAGAATTTAGGAATAGGCTCTCAAGTACTGAGAGTGATAGAAGAAATAAGTGAACAAAATTCTGTTAAATGCATATTTGGTGTGCTGGAGAAAAAGGGTAATCTTGAGAGAAGAAAAAATTTTTATGTAAAAAATTGTTTTCAATTAAAGGAAAATTCCAGATTTGGATTGAGTAATATTTGTGCCGTTAAATTCATTAATACAGCCCCTGTGGACTAGTTATTTTCTGTTGAGATAGCACAGGGCTGCTCGTCACATTTGTAGGCTATTGCCATTTCCGTGATTCTTCCATATTGAGGTTTTGAAACGTAGGCATATGTAATATGCCTACCAGGCGTTAGTTTTTTCCAAAAATCGATTGTGCGTGAACCTATGTCACCCGCTTTAGCCGCAACCTGGGTGGGCTGAAATAGGTCTTCTATAAATATTTTTGGCACATCACTAGAAAGAAATACACCCTCACTGTCACCTGTGAGTTCACTTCCATTTTTACGTACCGCATTCAGATAGCCTCCAAAATCACCACTATCAATATAGAAATATACAGCGTTCTTCCTGCTAGAGGAGTAATCTGCATCGTCAACCGTGGCATTAATATACAGGCGCGCACTTGTGATATTTCCACTAATCAGAATCGTTTTTGAATTTTGGATTATGGAACCAGATGATATTTTTATGGGACTATTTGAATTTGCTAAAATGGGAACGAATGTAAATTCGTTATATTCTTTTTGTTGACACGCATTTGCTTCAGGGAAAAATTTGGCTATTTCTCCTTCAAGAGGCTTCTTTTGGCAGTCAGGCAGCGTTGTGACATCGGGAATATTTATATCGGGAATATCAACACCGCCGTTACTTGGACTTGAAGGATTTGAGTTAAAGTGAGAATTAATAACCAGAAATACGGCAATTCCACCAAGAAGCGATAATCCGAGACCCGTTAATGTTTCTTTCCAAGCGTTATTCATAGTACACATTTAGGGATAACACGTTTGCATAGATTTTTGATGTCACCAAGCACAGTTATGAGTAAGAGCAATGCTGACCCGCAGAAGATATGATGTAGAAGGTAAGGTGATTGGTTCCGAGTCTTTGAGTATAGTTTATTCGCCCAAAAAGAAACATTAATTCCTGTAATTGTGCCAATGCCAGTAATTAGCCATGGACTAAGACCTAAAAAATTTAAGAGAAAGTACATGTAAATTCCTGCAGTGAGCCCTAGAAAAACAACACAAAAATAAGCAATAAGGCGGTCAAATGTATCTTTATCCATCTTCATACATACGATAATAGCAAAAAGCTAAGAGATTGCCCTATTTGAATTTTAGGGATGGAGGCAATATCGGATATTCCTTTTATCTTAGCTGTGTAGTTCTCCACTCTGCGATAATTGCTAGTAGTTCTTGAAGTAGTGCTTGTGAGAGGCTAAATCTACGACTTAACAAAGCTATTAATTTTTTGAGAAATGCATCTAAGTCTTTTTGGTTTTGAGTGATGGCATTTAGGAATCCAATTATCATACCTTCTTTCAGCATGGGGGTTAGAATGGTTTTGTGCATTAGCTCAAACAGAAAACCAGCTGCCATTCTTAGTAATGAGTTTACTTCTGCAGTTTTGATAATTTCTATTACTTTTAAAAATAGTCCTTCTGGTTTCCATCCCATTTTTTCAGCAATGAGCATTAGTACATGCTCGTTTACACTTGTGTAGTCATAGTCCGCTTCAACTAAGGCAGCAGATGCTTTTGCGTATTCATCATTTGCCATCTGTTGAACCTTTAACAATCGCATCATCAATAACTGGGTCCACATTCCTTTTACTTTAAATTCATTCCGTGCGACGACCCTTGTTAAAAAATCATCTGAGTAAAGGAAGTGATTTTGCTCAGATGCGAGCAGCACACTATCAATGAACTCAGAGCCAAAGATTTCATCTAATTCTTCTTTCCGTTTTCCTCCCATATCAACAACTGCGTTAACTCTCAAAATTTTGCAGTGCTTATCAAGCCAATCTCTAATCCTTTTAAGTCGAGCAATCTCTTTTGCAATGTCCTCTGGTTTCACCTCTGAATAACTATCTGCACCTAAATATCCAGCTGGAGGCGTTGATTCTAATTCTTCAATCTTTTGAGTAAAGACATCCCTAGTACTCTGCGAAATTCCAATTTCCTTAAAAAAGGCTGCAACTTTTTCCTCTATACCCAGATAATGCACTGTCAGTATTGCTGTAGCATCCATTATTGGAGTTGCTTCATCATATGGAGGAGCAAAGCACTGTGCTGCTTCTGACTGTTCATCAATGTCACCAATACAGCAAATAATCTTTTTATCATTTGCATACTGTAGTCCGCTAAATAGCTGCACAATGTCTATACCTGCTCTTTCCGCGTACATACCAATGGGCGTCTTCTTCTTTAGATAGAAATCTTCTAGGAACTCAATATTTTTTGCTCTTTGTCCTGCTAATAGCATCATCATTTCTAGTTGTTCTTTCTCCTTTCCCTTTTCAGTTACACCCATCGTAAAAGCAGGATTATTCGGAATCATACGGGCGTATTCCTTCATACTTTCCTGATATGCAAAAACATGTTTGCTTTGAATTATTTTTAGGGTCCCTTTCTCTCCACCAATGTGATTAATGACCAAATCAAACTCATCATTAATCTTCTTTCCTAATAGTCCTTGGGCCCGCTGTTCATCAGCACTAATTTCTTTGAGGTCATACCCATCTCTCTTCTTTTCTTCAATTAAGTAATATTCTCGTTCTCCAATTCCATTATCAAAAAATGCAACAGTATCAACCCCTACAATTTCAGGATGAATACCAGCTGGCTTCTCTGTCTGCATGAAAAAACTTATATAAGCCGGATGCGCCCGTTCATCTTTGATAAATTTTCTGCGTGTTTCATAAGCAATATCAAATGCCTTCTCTAGCTCGCCAACCTCAGCATTTAAGAATGCCAGGCTCAATCTTTCTTCTAGACCCCAGTCCTCGCCCGTTAAATTGCTAATGAGAGACTTAATTTTATCAGTATCGTGAGTTCTTGCGTATAGACGGGCCAATTGCAGACTCATTTTCGCGTCACCTGGATGTGCAGCTAAATAGTCTTCAGTAACTTGTTGCGCCTTAGGTATATCGCCCATCTTCTCGTAGATAACCGCTTCTACCTCTGAAAAATAGGTTTGGTATCCATACCACTTCCTTACTTGCTCGCACACTTGCAGTGCCTTTTTGTAGTCACCATTCAAGTAATAACAATGTAGGAGATGTTTGGTAACATCATTATTAGTTTGGCCGTCAGAAATTCTTTCATATAGAGCACATGCGCGTGTGTACTCCTTTAAACCAAAATAAGCGTCGGCTACTTGCCTAATGTTTTGAAACGAATCCTCCTTACGTAATTTGCTTTCAGCAGTTTCCACAAGCGATTTCGCTTTATCTGGTGCCTTCAATATTTTCTGCAAGTTGGCAGCATCAATAAGGTTATCAATATCATCAGGGTTTTTCTTTAACAAATCTGCAGAAAATGTTTCTGCGGCAGAAAATTCTTTTTTTTGCATATAAATCCTTAGCCTCAGTCTATTTGCGTCTTTTTTCCATTTAGTCTTTTTCTTTCTTGATAGAAATTTATCCACCAATTTTTCCGCTTCGGTGAATTGATTTTCTGAGCGGAGAATATCTGCTTCTAACAAATCAGTACTCCTATCTGCAGGAATTTTAATTTTCCTTAAAGCATCCTTTGCCTCTTTTACTTTGCCCGTAATCCAAAGCAGTTCAACGCGGCGTCTTTGATACTTATACTCGTTGCTTACCTCTAAGCATTTCTCCATGAATCGTAATGCATCATCAAGATGACCAAGACTTGCGTTCGCAGTGCTCAAATTCTGCAAAATACGTGCGAGAGTTTTGTTGTTATCTGCACCCTTTATTTCTTCATAAACGCTTTCTAATAAGCTCATTGCTTCTTTAATTTTTTTGGATTCGTCTGTTTTAAGTTCATCGTTGTCAGCAAAGGGTCTACCTCTCATGGCGGACATGATTAATATTTCAGCCAGCATCGCCTTTGGTTGCGCCGGATTTTCGTTAGCATTTTCTACAGCCACCCTCAGCCACTTTTCTGCTTCAACCAAATCATTTTTTGCCCTCCTGCCCAAAGACATAGCGAATTCCGCATGGTTTGCTACGATGTTTGGAGTCTCTGCTTTTAGTTTATTTAACTGATTCTTTGGTAATACCTCAGCCAAAATACAGTAGCTTCGTATATTCTCAGGATTCATTTTGATAGCTTTCCTAGCGTATTCGATAGCTTGAGCTTTCTTCTTAAGAATCTGGTAACCCCAGGCTGCGTTTGAAAAGGCTTTATCATGACCTTTGTTATAGGGGAGTGCATCTATAAAGCTTTTAGCTCCTTCTTTATTCTTTCCAAGCTGCAACAACGACAAAGCTTTCAGGCGCAAAAGCTTATATTTCTCACCATTATCTAAGGCATTCCATGCCTTCTCAACCAAAGGCTCAATGAAATTGAGAGCATGTTGACCCTTTTGTCTGTTAATAAGGTCTTCGATTTGCTCAATTATCGCATCAAGGAACTGTTTAGAAATTCCGTTTTTGCCTCCAATATGAGCAATCACTTCGTCAATCTTTTTCTGTAGCCTTGCAAGAGGAGCTCCCAATTCTTCCTTGGATTTCTTTTCAGCTTGCGACTTCCAGTCCGTTAACACATTCACTGAATATTCTTCTTCATCGTTGTCAATCAGCTTCGCGCAATTCTGACATAGTAAAATCGCATTAGCTGCGGACCTTCTCTGTTCGGGGGTGAGCTTTTCTTCGTAACGTGGTCCACCTCTTGCGGCCGCTGTGATGTGCGCAAAGACGCCAATGTTTGCCACCCCCTCAGGGTTCAAGGTAGGACCTTTCACGGGCGCGCGACATTCAGGCCTAGAACAGCGCCAGCCCACCCTGTCTCCGACCTTTCGTTGTGTTCCTGTTAAAAACTCATCTCTACGGCTCATTAGGAAATTGTACCGTTTTTCTGACAATTAGCGATTACGCTTTCTCTTTATGCAAGGGTCCGTCTTTGCCTTTCTCTCACGTTCACGCTGAAAAGCCATCACATCGGGCTCAAGGAAAACTTTACCAGATGAAGTCATTTGGTAGGGAATCCGCCCTTCCCGTGCCAACTTATCAATGTATTGATAGGAGACCCCAAGGAGTTCAGCAACATCACCCGCAGCCAGTATTTTAGGGTTTTTCGTCATAGGAACCGTATAATTGGTTCCTTGAATTATCCTTGCATGGTTGGATCATTACAGTTGAAACATTACAACCATTAGCTAAGATGTTAAGGCTTTTCCACAATTGGAAGAAGCCGCGGGATACTGGAAAGGTGTAGCAATTAAACTGAAGTGGATACACTCATTCCAAAGCGACAGAACAAAGACAAAGACGTTGGTGGGATAAGGGGTATTCCAATAGCATGTGGCTCATGGAAATGAATATTCAACATAAGATTGCCTTGGACTGGAGCAACATCTTAAAAGAATCTGCCAAAATGACTTCCAATGAGAAGGCCATGCTGGAGGAATTGATCATGAGACCGTATATCCGACGAGCTATTCATAACCTTCGGAGCAGATACAAGCTGCCAACGCATAGTAGCTTTGGGACTTCAAAGCTGGAAAACGATGCAGGATTTTTGGAGGCGTGTGAGGCCGAAGTACGGAAGAAATTCGGCTTTCCTGAAGAGTTTACAAAAACAGTTATGGATGTGGTCCTTTACGGAAAGATTGAAATACCTACTCCAACTCGACAAAAAGCGTCATTGGGCGCACGCATAAACAAGGCAATTGAGACAGCCGAATTTTTTGGGCAACAAGGGTGTTTTTTGTATGTAATGCCCGATGCACCACTGAACCCTGATATTTTTCAGTTCCAGCATGGAGGCACTACAATTGGAATTGATCTTGAAAGCGTTTCTGTGACAATCAATCAAACTCCGACTGGAAATGCCGAAGAAATAAAAGCACTAATCCCACTAGTTGATGGCTACAGGAAGGCATTACGCACGCACTGTGCTCACTACCGAAACAAGGAGGGTAAGCAAGGTAAGAGGGGTGATTATTCCTTCATTATCAACTGTTTTATTTACCAGGCAATCGTTGAAGAAGAGAAAGATTCAAACGAGAACATATTGGCAGTTGTTCAGGCGCGCCTTGAAGGATTGCTACCTAGTAATGTAGATGTGCATGCAATGAAAGAGTTTAAGCTGAATAAGAAAGGTGTGATGTCAGGATTCAATAAAAGAGTTCAGAGGATCAGAGATGTCATAGAAAATGAAAATCTTGAAGACGATTAGCGGACATTAAAAGCTCATCATCAATGTCCTCCCACTGTGCAGATGCGTATTACTGTGCACCTGTTTCGTATGAAAATTGATATGCAAAAGCAGGGGCAAGAAGAGCTGTTCATAGACCAAGCCGCGCATCTCTTCCTAGCGCTGGCGGGCATTAAGCCTTTGCCGAAGGAGAACAAATCTACTTCATTCCGAAATCACCATGGAAAAGATAGAGAGTAGCGATTTACAACTTGTGGCTTATGCGCTTGTTCGAGGGGCACGCATTATTGCAATTAATCGAAGTGAGCCTCGCAGGGCAGTCTTTGTCTTGCAGGCCGACATGCTACCAGATGAATTGAAGCAGGATTTTATGTCGAATCCTAATGTGAGTGTTCAGGACTTTATTTCAGCCCAAGCTACTGCCAAAAAGGCACTCTTCTCGGACGTGTATTAATATTTTTTTTACCCTTTTCCACATGGATATGAAAAAACGACATCAACGGCAATATTATGTAATGCAAACATCAAAGAAGCATGGAAGTAAGAAACAATATCGCCTGAAAATCCTGTTCCAGCGGGAGGCTATTGCACTCGTACAGTCTGAGCTTAACAAGCTTAAATCGGGAGGAGATCTATTCTTTCTGATTAGCAAAACTACATCTACAGGGAAGCTTAAGAGGAAAATGAAAAAGGTTATCACACATATACGCGGCAATCTCCATGAGGAGGTACTGGCTTCCAAGAGAGAGCTTTGTATTGATGTATTCGATGATGGGAAAGACGTTGTATACGTACGTATATTGGAAGGAGAGCATACATGCGAATTGATCTTTACGGGCACAGGCTTCGAGCTATTGGAGCATTTTGTTGAGCCTCTTATAGAGGCTGTGCAGGAATTCATCATCAGACCCGATTCTTGGGAGCTTCTTAGTGAAGTTTGGAATTAGCTCATTTCATATATTAAAAAATGAAAAAGAAGACTTCAAAACTATCGGTAACAATGAAGTGGGTGTTTCTCGTTAATGAGGACACACGCTTACAGCTAGGTGCGCGTTGTCTCGCTGTACGCATCTTCTCCTTGGCTAGAAAAGAGGGTTACTGCTGGGCTTATAACAATTATTTGGCAAAAGAGATAGGTTGTTCAAAGCCGACTATTACACGTTGGCTAAGGCAACTCAAAGACTATGGCTACATAGAGGTAGACGTTTTACAGAGCACAGGAAACAACAGAAAAATATTTCCGAAGAATCCTCCGATCACCAGTGATAAGACCCCTATGATTACTGATGATTCGGCATCGACTCACATAGAATCAGACTCATCTCTCATAGAAGATGATAGTTCTGACCATGAGGGCTCAGACCCTCTAATCACTGCTGCCCAACATAACAAGAAGAAAGAACAAGAAGAGACTAACAAGAAGAAAGAACAAGAAGATGATGTTGATGCAGGCGGAAACAAACTCTCTTCTGAACAAAATATTCTTCTGAACTCTATCTTTCCGCATCTTCCGAACAGTGCTGTCCTGATTGCAAGATTGCGAAAATTACTTCTTTCAGAGACGCCGTTTAATAAAATGGGTGCCAACGACGTTGCATTAGTAATACTCAGTTTTTATTCGGGTATGGGGAAAAGCGTTCTCGAATATGAGCAGCAGGCTAAACACGTACGCGAACTTCTAGAGCATGCACCCAGCCCAGGAATTGTAATGGCAGCAATTTGGAAGGCAATGCAATCAATGAAAGCAAATGATCGTAAGGAATGGGAAACAGGATGGGATTTGGCTTGGCTCAAGAAATCGGGAAGTTTGGATAAAGTATTCGATGATTTTGATACAAAGTTGGAACTAAGCTTGTCAGCAAAAGAGCTTTGCTTGTGCTATGAACATCTGATTATTAAAAATGTTGCTTCTTTGAAAATAGACAGCTCAGGATACACATTGAATCGAAAGCTTGACTATTCAATAGACCCAAAAAAGCATGAAACAGATAAGCCATTTGGACATACAATTGAGAAATTGGGCATGCACACACTCGAAGAACTTTGAGGTGCATTACATAATTGGAAAATATTTTGTAATCAATATTTAATTGTCCGATCTGTCCTATCTCCCCCACCTGTTTTGATAAGTAAAACTGTACTTTTCCTCTAAAGTAAGCCTTTATCTTGAGTTTTATTCCTATAATATATATTTATAAATTAGCAATAGTGTGAATCCCCGAGAATTGGGCAGTTCACGCCTTTCGTCATGGATAATGAAGGACTCCCAAAGGCAGCCGAGAAAGAATTACTGGAACAATTACGGAGGGTCGCAGAGGAGTTACGGAGACTAGATCATCAACTGGATATCCAAATGATTAAAGGGGATGTAGAAAGAAGTCTAAGAACCAAGAAGGCATTGGAGATAGGGCGAAAGCATTTTTACTTACTTTCTCAGCAACATAAGAAGCTTTGGCGTAAACGCCACAGCTCATCAGAATGACTTTTATTTCTTTCACAACTTTTCTATGACATGAATCACCATTAGCTCTTACAAGTTTTATTTCTTTCACAACTTTTCTATGATTTCCATTCCAAAGTCGCCAGCAGCAATGGCATTCCAAGATAAAGATCTAAATAGTTCAACAAAGCCATCACAACAACCTACAAAGGTTATACCATCAACGCAGAAGGTCGAAAACAGCCCTTGCTGCTCCAAGGCAGTACTTCGCTCCTTCCGCCTCGCACTCAACCGATGGCACCCGAAGAAGCCTGACACAGACCCCTATAGAGGACGAGAGTACAAACAACTTTGCGAAGTTTACAAAACGGTCTTCGGCAAGGAGCCGGAGGATTTTTAGCAAGTAAGCCCTGTCAGTAACGTGGCAGGTCTTTTCTATTTAAATCACTATGAAGTTAGTAGGATATTCCAGAATCAGCACATCAGGACAGGCAGTCGGCTATGGCTTACAGATCCAAGCGGACAAAATCAAAGCATATACAAAGGATCAAGGGCACACTCTCATACAGATCTTCAGAGAAGAAGGTGTAAGTGGCTCGCTTGCTAAACGTCCAGCTCTAGGAAAGTTATTTGAGTACATTAAGGTGCATGAGGTAGATGCTGTGGTATTTCTTCGATTAGACAGGTTATCAAGGTCACTATTGATTCAGGAACAGCTCCTACTTGAGTTTCAGAAGCTCAACGTCCAACCAATATCCATTGACGAGCCGGACTTGGATTCGCAAGACCCCTCGCGCATTCTTTTTCGTCAGATGAAAGGGGCGATTGCGGAATATGAGAAGGCTATGATTTCACTCCGCCTCAGTGCAGGGCGAAAGAAGAAGGCCGAGAGCGGGAGGGGGTATAGCGGTGGCAATGTTGCCTTCGGCTATAAGGCAGTCGGCAGTGGTTATGTTCCCGTAGAGAACGAACTTGCGATTGTCCGTGAGATTTACAAACTCCGCAGAAAGCCCAGACATGGCAAAAGAATGTCCTATCAGCGCATAGCCGACCACCTTAACAAGAACTACAGCGATATTCGCCGTTTTTCAGCAATGTCCGTTCGCTATATAGCGAACTCGCCTTTTTATAAAGGGATACAGAGTTATGGAGGAGTTGAGTTTTACCATCCTTCCCTCAAAGTCCTATGAATAACGTAAAGCTAATTAAAATTAACTTTACGGATGACCTTAGTTTTTATTTAAGACAAAGGGTATTCCGTGATTATCAGCTTTCGCCATGAGGAGGAGTTATAGCCAATTAGTGGCACGGATAAGAGAGTCTTGTCAGAAACAGAACTATAAATACCAAGAGCTTGGCTCTGTTGGTCCCTGTAAGCAGTTTGTACTACCTAGGGTAATATCCCCAGAGATATACGAAAAGACTGTGGTGGTCGTAGCAGGAGTGCACGGTGACGAGCCAGCACCCATAGAGGCTGCCGTGCAGTTCTTGGAAGAAGGTATTGTATCGGAAGGGGTGCGGATACTGCTCTACCCATGTTTGAACCCGTGGGGTTATGTGCATAACAACCGCAGGAATCACGCAGGGAAGGATTTAAACAGGACACGCTCGCTGCAACTGGAGCCAGAACAGTCGTTGTTCTTTATGAGCCTGCTGAACGAGAAAATAGATTTCTTCCTGTCGATGCACGAGGACTGGTGGAGCAATAAGGTGTATGCGTTTGCGTTCGGGGAACAGCACAGCGTTTTGTATTCTCGAATCCTAAGCGCAGCAGGAAAGCATATGCCCATTCACAAAGGGGATACTATTGATGGAATAGAAGCGAGGAACGGTCTGGTGATGGATCAAAGTGATTCCAGCTTGGAGGATGTGGTCAGTCGTACAGGTATACCTTCAATGTGTAGCGAGACAGGAAAAAGGGCTGAATTTGAGCAGAGGGTTAATGCGAATAAAGCAATGATAAGTGTCTTTCTTGATAAGAAAGGCATAGTTATCTCATAAACAACCTACAAAGTTTCAAAACAAACTCTATACTTCGACTAAATACATGAATATGAACTATGCCCATCAAAAAATCCCAACTCTATAGCTCCATCTGGAAAAGCTGCGACGAACTGCGCGGCGGAATGGACGCATCCCAGTACAAAGACTATGTGCTGGTGTTACTCTTCTTAAAATATATATCCGATAAGTATGCGGGTGTGCCATTCGCTCCCATCACCATTCCAGAAGGCTCAAGCTTCAAGGACATGGTGGCACTCAAGGGTAAGGCGACGATAGGTGATGACATCAACAAGAAAATCATCGCACCGATCGCAGAGGCCAACAAGCTGTCGGAAATGCCGGACTTCAATAATGCGGAGAAGCTGGGGAGCGGCGCAGACATGGTCAAGAAGCTTTCCAATCTCATAGCGATTTTTGAAAACCCAGCACTGGATTTCAGTCAGAATCGTGCCGAAGGAGATGACATTCTCGGAGATGCCTATGAGTATTTGATGAAGAATTTCGCGACGGAGAGTGGTAAGAGCAAGGGGCAGTTCTACACTCCGGCAGAGGTCAGCAGGATCATCGCAAGAGTAATCGGTATCGCAAGTACTAAGAACGAAACCCCAACTGTCTACGACCCCACCTGTGGCTCTGGCTCATTGCTCTTGAAGGTAGGAGATGAAACCGACAAGAAGGTACAGCTCTACGGTCAGGAAATGGACAATGCGACCGCAGGACTCGCCCGCATGAATATGATTCTCCACGATAACGCGACAGCGGTGATCAAGCGTGAAAACACGCTCTCTACTCCGCTCTTCAAAGACGGTGACTCACTCAAGACTTTTGATTTTGTGGTAGCCAATCCTCCATTTTCATTTAAGTCATGGAGCAATGGTGTTGATCCTCAGCATGATCCATTTGAACGCTTTCAAGGATTTGGCGTACCACCAACGAAGAATGGTGACTACGCCTTTCTTCTGCATATTATCCGCTCTCTTAAAACCACAGGAAAAGGTGCCTGCATCCTCCCGCATGGCGTGCTCTTCCGTGGCAATGCCGAGGGAGAGATCCGTACCAACATTATCCGGCGTGGCTACATCAAGGGCATTATTGGGCTACCAGCGAACCTCTTTTACGGTACAAGTATCCCTGCATGCATTGTCGTCCTCGACAAAGAGAATGCCGAGAACCGCAAAGGCATCTTCATGATTGACGCAAGTAAGTGCTTCGTGAAGGACGGCAACAAGAACCGACTGCGTGCTCAAGACCTCCACAAGATTGTGGACGTATTCAACAAGCAACTAGAAGTCCCCAAGTATGCACGCATGGTGAGTGTGGTAGAAATTGAAAAGAATGAATTCAACCTGAATATCCCTCGCTACATAGACAGTCAGGAAGCTGAGGACATTCAGGATATTGAGGCACACCTGAAGGGCGATATCCCAACTCAGGACGTTGAAGACCTCGAACGCTACTGGAGCGTCTACCCGACACTCAAGACTTCACTCTTCGGAGAGAGCAAGAGAAAGGGGTACAACACTCTTCTAGTCGCACAAGAAGAGATCAAGCACACCATCTTCTCGCATCCGGAATTTACGGCATACGCTAAGATCATGGAGGCGACGTTTGCCGTATGGAAAGAAAGGAACACTGTTCTTCTCAAGAAGCTGGCCATTGGTGCGAAGCCAAAGGGAATCATCCATGAAGTATCCGAGGATATTTTGGCCACTTTCAGCAAGACCAACCTGATCGACAGGTACGACATTTACCAACATTTGATGGAGTACTGGGCGGAGACAATGCAGGACGACATGTACCTGATTGCCGTTGACGGCTGGAAGGCAGAGCTGATGCCAGTAGAAGGGAAAAAGGGGGAAATGGACTGCGACCTTGTGCCGAAGGCTCTGGTGATCAATCGCTACTTCGCCAATGAGAAACAGTCCATAGAAGAACTACAAACCAAACTGGATACTGCCAGCCGGGAGATAGAAGAACTGGAGGAAGAAAACAGCGGAGAGGAAGGATACTTCGCAGGCTTTGAAAAGGTGAACAAAGCGAGTGTGTCATCCCGGATGAAGGAGACTAAAGGGAAGCCGGAAGATGCCGAGGAATGGAGAGTCATGCAAAAGTGGTTCGATCTTTCCGGAGAAGAATCCGAGGCGAAGAAGAAGATCAAAGAAGCCGAGAAGGCACTTGAAGCGCAGGTAATTGCCAAATATGCGACACTCACCGAAGCCGAGATCAAGACTCTGGTGGTGGATGACAAATGGATGGCGGCTCTGGAGCTGGCGATCAAGGGTGAAATGGATCGCATTAGTCAGCGGCTCACGCAACGGATCAAAGAACTCGCGGAGCGGTACGCTACGCCCCTACCAACACTCGTCACTGAAACAGAGACGCTCAGTAAAAAAGTGGATGAACATTTAGCCAAGATGGGCTTTCACTGGTGAATACTATGAATTTCCTTCAGCTAATTCAAAACTGGCATACCAAAGCTTCAGACGAGGATTATTTTTCTAAGTATGTTTTTGAGTACCTGGCATTTATTGCATTCTTGAAAAAGATTAAATATATAGATGCAGAAACTGATCGTCGTGCAATTCAACATCTGAAACAAGATAATACTTTCAAGAAAGCATATCTAAAAAAGGTTAATGATGCACCGAATCTTCGTGAGGCTTGGGAAAAGATTACCGAGGAATTGGACAGCACTTCTCTTGTAAATGTCAGTTGTAGTGGTGACGAAGCGGAGGAGATAAAATGGTGGAATTGCTCAAGTGATCATCTTGGCGATCAGGTGCAAGGAGAGCAACAGACAGCAAAAGGTGTAATTCACGGTTTAGGTGACTGGGAAAATATGGTGGAGTTTTGGCATTCAGTTCGGAATAACCTCTTTCATGGCGGAAAGAACCCACAAGATGAGAGAGATCAGTTACTCATTGAAAATGGATATAAAACACTGCGCCCGCTGGTTGAAATATTTTTATCACGTCAAGGCTAATGGGAATTGCACCGATCAAAACCGGCTACAAACAAACCGATCTAGGAGTAATTCCACAGGATTGGGATGTAAAAAAATTGGGGGATATTTGTGTTGCATACTCTGGTGGCACGCCTTCAACTTCTAACCCTTCTTACTATGGCGGTAATATCCCGTGGATTACATCAAGCGATTTAAACATGGGAATAATTAATGCAGTTAACGGTCGAATTACAAAAAAGGGTCTCGAAAACTCATCTGCAAAAATAGTAAAATCGAATACATTTTTACTTGCACTTTACGGTGCTACTGCAGGTGTGGCTGGCTTCACAAGAATCGAAGGGGCAATTAACCAGGCAATTCTGGCTTTGATACCAAAAAATGAAGACCCAATTTATTTATACCAATATTTTATATATAAGAAAAATTGGCTTATTCAGACTTATACGCAAGGAGGTCAGCCGAACCTTAGTGGCGAAATTATTAAATCAATCTTATTGCCATTACCTTTGACTAAAGCCCAGCAATCCGCCATCGCCGCCGTCCTCTCCGACACCGATGCGCTGATAGAACACTTGGAGAAACTAATCGCCAAAAAGAAAGCCATCAAACAAGGCACGATGCAGCAGCTCCTCACTGGTAAAAAGAGGTTGCCGGGGTTTGATGAAATAAAGGGATTTAAACGGACTGAATTAGGCGATATCCCAGATGATTGGAGTATTACTCCGCTTGCAAGCCTCGTAGATCCATCTAGGAGTATCCGCTACGGGATTGTTCAACCAGGAAAGTTTGATCCTAATGGGCGATATATGATTAGAGGTCAAGATTACTCTGAGGTTAAGGGTTGGGCTAAGCCTTATGAATTATTCCGAGTAAGTCCAATAATTGAAGACCGGTATCGTAATGCTAGGGTAAAGGCAGGAGATTTGATTATGACCATTGTTGGATACTGCGGCTATGTTGAAGTCATTCCAGAATGGCTTGAAGGTGCAAATCTAACTCAAACAACAGCAAGGATCGCGATCGATCCAGATAAGGCATCTAGTTCCTATTGCAAGTATGCGCTTCTAAGCGACATAGGAAAGTGCCAAGTTTCTCTTTATCTCAAGGGGGCTGCACAGCCTGGACTCAATATTAGGGATGTAGAGATCTTCAAGCTTTTGCTTCCCTCTTCAATACTTGAACAAATTGCCATCGCCACGATTCTCTCCAATATGGACGTAGAGATTGAGAGCTTAGAGAAAAAGCGTGATAAATACGACATGCTAAAGCAGGGTATGATGCAGGTGCTATTAACAGGTAAGATACGACTAATATGAATCCAGCCAATCAAGATTCAGGCCAACCAGAACGCAGAACCCAGAATCGAATTGTGGCGCTGTTTCGGGATCGGTTGAAGTATGAGTATTTGGGTAACTGGGAAGATCGGCTGGAGAACAGCAACATTGAAGAGGGAGAGGTTAGGAAATATCTCTCCGGTCGTGGGTATAGCGATACGTTGATTGCGCGTGCTTTGGACAAACTGCGTGCCGCAGCCAACAACTACGGTGAAAGCCTCTACACCAACAATCAGAATGTCTACAAATTGCTTCGCTATGGGATCAAGGCGAAAGAAAACGTGGCTGATAACAATGAAACTATTGAACTGATTGATTGGAAGAATCCAACGAAGAACAACTTCGCAATCGCGGAGGAAGTGACGATTCAGGGGAATCGTGAAAAGCGCCCCGACATTGTGTTGTATGTGAACGGTATCGCACTTGGCGTGATAGAGCTGAAACGGAGCACCGTCTCTATCGGCGACGGCATCCGTCAGAGCATAGTCAACCAACAGAAAGAATTTATCGAGTCATTCTTCTCTACTGTCCAATTTATCTTTGCCGGTAACGACACCGAAGGACTCAAGTACGGAACAATTCTCACTCCCGAAAAGTACTATCTGAAGTGGAAGGAGGACGAGGAGGACGACAGCATGCTTCAGCTGGATAAATATCTGCTCAAGATGTGCGACAAGAAGCGACTGCTGGAAGTGCTGTATGATTTTGTCCTGTTTGACGGTGGGATCAAGAAGCTGCCGAGAACTCATCAGTATTTCGGTATCAAGGCGGCGCAGGAGTTTGTGAAGCGACGGGAAGGCGGCATCATTTGGCACACGCAGGGCAGCGGCAAGAGCCTCATCATGGTGTGGCTGGCCAAGTGGATACTGGAAAATAATCCCAATGCGCGGGTGGTTATTCTGACGGATCGGATTGAGCTGGATAAGCAGATCGAGCGAGTTTTTCATGGGGCAGGTGAAAGGGAAATGAAACGCACGACAAGCGGCAAGGACCTAATGGAGCAGCTCAACAATCCACTGCCTCGCCTTCTTTGCTCACTCATCCACAAATTCGGGACACGCGACAAGAGTAATTTCGACGCGTACATTAAGGAGTTGCAGAGTGCCCCCAGCAATACCGTTGGCGAGTTGTTCGTCTTCGTGGATGAGTGTCACCGCTCGGAGTCCGGCAAGATGCACAAGGTGATGAAGGCGATCCTGAAAAACGCCGTATTCATCGGCTTCACCGGGACGCCTCTGCTCAAGAAAGACAAGCAGACAAGCCAAGAGGTATTCGGCAGATACATCCACACCTATAAATTCAATGAGGCGGTGGAGGATGGGGTCGTCTTGGATTTGATCTATGAGGCGCGGGACATTGATACGAAGCTCTCGTCAGAGGAGAAGGTGGATGCATGGTTTGATGCGAAGACCAAAGGACTCAATGACTTCCAGAAACATGAACTGAAGAAGAAGTGGGGCACGATGCAGCAGGTGCTCAGCTCAAAATCTCGTCTGGAGAA
Source organism: uncultured Candidatus Peribacteria bacterium (assembly GCA_964404805.1). Taxonomy (GTDB): domain Bacteria; phylum Patescibacteriota; class Gracilibacteria; order Peribacterales; family Peribacteraceae; genus Peribacter. The sequence goes on along the minus strand of CAYOLJ010000001.1, from coordinate 15,771 downwards.
GATAGTGCAGGACATCGTTCTCGACTTCAGTACGAAGCGACGGCTGGATTCTGAGTTCGGGAATGCCATTCTGGTCGCGGGAAGAATCTACGAAGCGACTCGCTATTTTGAGTTATTCCAGAATACTTCCCTCAAAGGGAAATGTGCCCTGATTACCTCGTACAATCCCGTAACGAAAGATATTACAACCGAGGGAACGGGTGAGAATACCGAAACCGAGAAGGAGTATGTGTATAAGATTTATACCGATCTCCTTCAGGATGTTGCTGCAGAACCAGGCAAATCCAAGTGTGAAACCTACGAGGACAAGGCTAAGAAGCAATTCATTGATGAACCGGCAAACATGAAACTGCTCATCGTAGTCGATAAGCTTCTGGTTGGTTTCGACGCGCCTCCCTGCACATATCTTTACATCGACAAGAAGATGCAGGATCACGGCCTGTTCCAGGCGATTTGTCGCGTGAACCGCTTGGATGGTGAGGACAAAGATTTCGGCTACATCGTCGACTACAAGGACTTATTCCAGAAACTGGAAGGTGCGTATTCGGCATACACGTCCGAATTGGACTCGGAGAATTTCGAGAAAGAGGACATCGATATCGTGCTGAAAGATCGCTTGGCGAAGGGCAAAGAACGACTGGATAACGCTCTAGAAGCCATTGCTCTGGTTTGTGAGCCAGTCCAACCTCCAAAGGATAGTTTGGCGTACATTCGTTACTTCTGTGGCAATCCGGAGAACAAGCAGGACTTGAAAGACAGTGAGATGAAACGCGCAGCGCTCTACAAGCACACGGTCGGGCTGATACGTTCGTATGCGAACATCGCAGATGAGATGAGCGAGGCCGGGTACAACGCCGATGAGACGGAGGTTATCAAAGGCAAAGTGGACAAGTATCTGAAGCTCAGAGAGGAAATCCGCATGGCAAGCGGTGAAAAGCTTGATCTCAAGACCTATGAGGCCGACATGCGGCACCTGATCGATACCTACATTCAAGCGGAAGACAGCAGGCGCATTGATCCGTTCGGCGACCAGTCTCTACTCGATATCATGATCAATAGCGGACTCGCAGATGCGATCAAATCACTACCGGAGGGGATACGAAGCAGTAAAGAAGCGGTGGCGGAGACCATTGAAAACAACGTACGCACCAAGATCATCAAGGATCACCTGATCGACCCTGTGTATTTTGAGGAGATGTCCAAGCTCTTGAGTGAGATTGTGAGAGAGCGGAAAACAAACGCCGTGAGTTATGAAGAGTATTTGAAGAAGATCCTTGAGCTGGTGAGACGAGTGGCGAATCTCACCCGTGACGACCTTCCAAGAGGAATAGAAACAAACGCGCAACGGGCGCTGTACCGTAATCTTGGGAAGAGTGAGGAATTGGCGATTTCCATTGATGCTGCGGTATTCGCTAGCAGGCGTGCCGACTGGCGAGGCAATATCCCTAGCGAGAATCTGATCAAGCAGGCCTTGTTTAAAGTACTGAATGATAAAGTTGAAGTTGAAAGAATCTTCCAGATCATTAAGCAACAATATGAATACTAGGAGAAGCACAATTGAGCTGGGCGACATTTGCCTTGATGTCATTCACAAGAACATCAAGAACGTTCATCTGAGTGTGTATCCACCCCATGGCAGAGTAACAATTTCAGCACCACAACAGATGGATCTAGAAACCATCCGACTATTTAGTATTTCCAAGCTGGGCTGGATACGAAAACAGCAGGCCAAGCTTCAAAGGCAAAAAAGGGAGACTTCTAGGGAGTATGTCACACGTGAAAGCCATTACTACCTTGGACAAAGATATTTACTGAAAGTGATAGAGCGGGAAGCTGCTCCGAGAGTAGTTCTAAAACATGGCACTATTGAGCTCTATATTCGCAAAGGTACTTCAAGGGACCAGAGAGAAGAAATATTGCATGCTTGGTACAGACAACAGCTCAGGCAGTTGATCCCGCAGTATGTCGCGAAATTTGAGAAGAAAATGAATGTTAGAGTGGCCGAGGTATGTATCAGGACAATGAAGACAAAATGGGGCACCTGTAACTCCAAGGCAAAAAGAATTTGGCTGAATACTGAGTTAGCCAAGAAACCGATCGAGAGCATTGAGTACGTGCTGATCCATGAGATGGTGCATCTGCTTGTCCGAAACCATAATGATGACTTCATTGCTGCCATGAGCAAATACTCGCCGAAATGGAGGCATTTACGTGAAGAACTCAATCGGTCAGCTCTGGGGCATGTTGAGTGGAGTTACTAATAATATACACACCCATTCAAACATAGTCTATTATCCAATCGTACCCCGCACACGCAACATCTTTGACCCCAAATCAAAAGAGCCTTTCAAACTTAGTCGTTCGAAGATAGATAACTTCCTCAAATGTCCTCGGTGCTTCTATCTCGACCGTCGTTTGGGAGTAGGACAAGTCTCTGGCCCAGCATTCACTCTAAACTCCGCAACAGATACCCTCCTTAAGAAGGAGTTCGATATTTGCAGGGCAAAAAGTAAGCCTCATCCTCTCATGAAAAAGTACAAGATAGATGCAGTGCCATTCCAGCACGAAAAAATGGGCGAGTGGAGAGAGAACTTTAAGGGTGTGTAGTATTTACATGAACCAACGAACCTGCTGATCACAGGAGCTGTAGATGATATCTGGGTTGATCCGAAGGGCAAACTCCCGGTTGTGGATTATAAGTCTACAAGCACAACTAAAGAGATCGATATCAATGACGGTACTCCATGGAAAGATGCCTACAAAAGGCAGATGGAAATTTACCAGTGGTTATTGGAAAAGAATGGATTCAATGTCTCAGATACCGGCTACTGGGTGTATGTGAATGCAGATACAGGACAAGCAGGATTTGGTAGCAAACTCGTTTTCGATGAACAGATCATCTCTCACAAAGGCGATCGAAGCTGGGTAGAGAAGGCGATTATCGATGCTCACAAGTGTCTTCAGCAGAAGAAAGCGCCGAAGTCTTTTGTTGATTGTGAGTGGTGTCAGTATCGGGAAGATGCTTCAGAAGCTCTCTCCGCCTGACATTAGCAAGAATAGTGAAGAACTCAATGTACGTATCGATCTGAGATTGGGTGAATTTCATTATAAGAGGGAGGATAAGTAGTGTTTAACTCCAAACATCTAATTCTTTAGTGGCGGTATAGACTTCATCGACAGCTTGTTGCACGGTCCACCAATTAATTGCTGCAACTGAGGTAGTGTTAATAACTGAAAATTGCTCATCTACCTTTCCTGCAGCATAAAAACATAGAGTGGGACTGAGTGGCAGGGCAATTTCTAAATCTTTCCTACCCCAACCACCTTGCATGACTTCATACACTTCTTCTTCCGGTATATCCCGAATTTTTATGACAGGATTATCGGACAACCAAAAGTGCTTACCAACCTTCTCAGAAGAGAGCAGCTGCCACTGCCTCATGTGCATATACTTCGAACATTCTTTTGCCGCCTGCCACATTGAGCTTATACCATGGCTAAATGGGAGCGCTAAATTTTCTTCTTTAGGGCCTTCAAGCATCACCTGTCGAGCCTCTTCAAATGAAACGTTTTCTAATTCTTTATTCTTTGCTTTCGATTTTTCATAAATCTCTCGAAGATCACTATCCGATGTTTTCTTCATAGACTCTGCATATTCTTTTAGAAAAAGTCTTCTCATCATTGCATCTGTAGTCGAAAACGCTATTGGGTTGCGTTCGGCTAGTATTACAATAAAAATGGAAAAATCATCTCGCTCTCTTTGATCCAACTTGAAAAGATCTTTTGTGGTTAAAATTTTTGTAATGATTGGCGCAGCAATACTTTCAATTTTGTCGAGTAGTTGCTCGTGAGATTTTTCATATGTATCTCCTATTTTCTTACGAGTTGAATAAATATGCTTCTTTCTTGCAAGCTTACGCGTGGAACAAAGCACGGGCTCCACACCTTTTCGATGAGACCATAGACGATAGATCTTCCGAGCCCTGCTTTCAGCTTCTACAAAATTCTTTAGAAAGAACTCAGGAATGAAGTGTTGCTTCTCTAGTTTGCTCATATTGAGACTATATGTGATTTTCTTAGTTAAGTTGAATATTTCCATACGTTCGAATCGCGTCCAGTACGCCGAAACCATCAAAGTACTGTGAGTGGTGTTCGTACAGAGATGCAGCAAACAAAGTTCTTTAAAAGTTTTAATTGTTCATTACAGGCAAATTCACATAAAATGCAAAGGCAACCCAGTACTCTTATAATTATTAACCTGTCATTAATGGCATTCCTACGTCGGAAGGGGCGACCCGACGGCCGTAGGATATGCCGACAGGCATCGAGTACGGGTTGCCCGTCTCGGTCGTCCCTTTGGGTATACAGGCAGTTTTTCTGTTTATTTTCCCACTATTACTATGGACTGGAATAAGTTTTGGAAAATAGCATCAGCCGTCTTTAGGGAATTAAAGAAGCACCCTATCAGATGGTTTCTCATTATCTGTGTTGGTTCAGCAGTTTTGTTTCCAGGAAAGCCTTCGCCTCCACCAGCCAGAGAAGAAATTCAGAGGAAGCAAGAAAAGGAGAGAGTCCAGAAACAGGAGAGTATGGAGAGTATGAAAAACGTAAGAGTGGCAGTTTGTGCTCAGAGCTACATAAAACAGTTCTTGGCTCCGAAACCGACAAGGTTCCCTTGGGGAATGTCGAATGACAGCGTGACGTATCTTTCCAGTGAGAATAAGTACATGGTGAGGAGCTACGTGGACACGGAAAACAATTTCGGAGGCAAGATACGAGCCGAATTCATGTGCTTTGTCGAACTGCCGAATTCAGAAGTATGTCCGACGGAGTGCAAATGGCTATAGTCCATACCGCGCATACTTCCCCTCTAACAAGAGATAAGACAACTTCAACGTCTTAGAGCCTAAAAAGGTTTACCGAGGGAAATAGCCGTGATTACGAAGGAATGTGCCCCATGTGGGAATGTAAGAAGCCGTCAAGGACATTAAGCCGTGTGCTTTTGTGTCCTGTTCATACATTACCAACCTATTAAGCTAGGAAGATACAATTTATACTTCTTGTTTATATATGGAAGGAACAGCAGTTAACTACGGGCGCGTAAGCGATGAGGAACAGGCTAGAGGTAAGTCGGTGGAGAACCAGCTTTCTATGTGTCGAAAATATGCCGAGGCGAATGGTATCGAAGTTATGGGAGAGTATCGTGACGACGGTAAAAGCGGACGGACAGTGGAAGGCAGGCCTGGCTTTAATGATGCTCTTAATTTCATAGGAGAGCATAAGGTAAGCTTTCTCCTTGTCTCAGAAACGGATCGGTTTGCTAGAAGTAACATCGACCATCACACTGTGCAGCAATTTCTAAAGCAGAATGGATGTCGCTTAATAGCTGTTAATCAACCTTTTACAGAGATGGAGACACCCGAAGGCATAATGATGGATGGAATCATGTCTACTGTTAACGAGTTTTATAGCAACCTTTATGGTGCCAAGACGAGCCGCTCCATGCAGAAAAAGATAGAATGTGGAGAATGGCCTGGATGGGCTCCTCTGGGTTACATTAATGTGAACATTGGAACCGAAGACAGTCAGCACAACGTTGTCAGAGTAGATCCAGTCAAAGGTGAACTTGTGAAGGAGGCACTGAAACTGTTTTCTACAGGGAACTACACGGTGGAGAAGTTGAGCAACATCATGTTCGAGCGTGGATTGCGTTCTAAGCATGGGAAGAAAATGCCAAAATCATCGTTTATAGATATGCTTAGAAATACGTTCTATTATGGAATGATGACCTATAAAGGTATATTGTATCCCAATAGAGATTCTGACGGCAATGAAACGTATGAGCCCCTTATTAGTAAGCCAACATTTGATCAGAATCTGGAAGTGTTGGCATCTTTGAACAAGAACGCAAACCGTTCCCGAAAGCATGATTCACGGTTCTTTTTTCGTCGTTTCCTTCAGTGTGGAGTTTGTGGAGGCAGAATGACCGCTGAGCTTCACGAAGAAAAGAGTGGTGCAGCGTATTACCACTGCTCTCTGACTAAGAAAAAACATAGCAACAAGGGTCAAAATATTCCAGCAGCGCAGTTGGAGAAGATGATTGCTGACCAGTTTAAAAAGGTACAGCTCACAGGACCGCTCATGGAGAAAATTATCGCCAGAGCGAAAGTAATCCTTGAAGAGACTCATCGTTGCGTAGACGGCCAGAGGAGAGCATTGCTGAACCGTAAAATGCGCCTTGAGAAGCGCAGAGACAATTTGGAAGAGGACAGGGCAGACAGAGTGATTGATGCTGAGGCCTACAAAAGACAGCATGGCAAAGTTACTGAGGACATCAAGCAGATCAAAAAACGTCTTAGTGAACTCGACGACGAGCGTGAAGAGAATATGGACGTATTCGCCAGACTTATGGCTCTGACCGACAACCTGCACTTCACCTACAAAGAAGCAGAGCCAGATCTTAAAGAACATCTAATAGGGCTTTTCTTCGAGAAGTTTGTTATGAAAGACCGCAAAATCACAGAAGTGAAATACGCTAAGGTAATCAAGGTTCTGCTGGATAACCGCAGTGTTATAATAAATAAGAATTGGCTCCCCCGGCTGGACTCGAACCAGCAACCGATCGGTTACACATTGCCCTTCTGTTTCCAGAAGGAGTGGACTATATCATCACCCATCATATACAGGGTGCGAGGCGCTTCGTCCCGCAAGTGCGGGACTACTCCATTAAGGATAGTCTCTGAACCTTCCGAGACTCCTTGAGAGAGTCAGGGCTTGGCTGCTGATTGCCCTTCGCTTACGCGGGAGGGTTTCCAGCAATTCACCTCGTTATCGACCCAGGATTTCCCTGGGAAGCTGCGTTACACCACCGTGCAATTCCTGATGACAGTTGGCGCATATCAGCGCACACTTATCAGCTTCACGTTTCACCTTTTCCCACGAACGGGTCAATCCTCGCGCTGAAAGTCCAAACTCTTTTTGCGAACCATCGATATGATGAAGTGCAAATGCGCCAATGTATTTCTTGTATCCACAGATGACGCATTTTCCTCCTTTGTATGCGACAACCATTTTACGAAGTTTCCTCCGCCTCTTGGCTACCGCTTTTTTCAGGTATTCCGCACGGTCGGCGTAGGTACGTTTCTCTGGCATACACATGTGAGTATACCATAGTGAGTGTTCACAGCCGATTGCTCTACCATTGAGCTACAGGGGACCGATGAAGCGAAAAGAACACAGCAGTGACTAACCCACTGCTACTGCAGTATAAGGATACTCCTTGCCAGAGAAAAAGAGGAAGTTTCACTTTTCGCTGCAAAACAGGCTACTTCCTTTTCTTGGGGATCAGCAGCACGACCTCGCGGCCTACGAACTGATCGGGGCGGCGGTAGAGCAGCGAGAGGCGATCAGCACGGCTGGGAGCAACACCTGGCGGCAGAGTGGCGCTGTACCCGGCAGCGTGGGCGGCTTCCCACACGCGTTCGAGGAAGATCGTTTCGTTCTTAATCTTCCAGAAGGGCCACGTGAGTGCCAGCGGCACGCCCGGCAGGGTCTTGCTGCAGTTCTCGATGAAGGCCGCCTCGAGTTTCTCGAGCTCCGTCTTCATCTTGGCGGCGGATTTTTGTGAGGGACGGCCTTCAAGTGCGGGGCCAAGCGTGGTCTCGCTCACGACGAGGTCGGGCAGTTTCTTCAAGAAAAACGGCTTGGTGGCATCCTGCTTCCACACTGTGGCATCGACATCCTTCTTGAGGATCTTCCACTCCTTTCTTGTCCATTCCAGATTCTTGCTGCACCCGTTCACCGCCTTCTGCGCGATATCCGATGCCAGCACATGCCATCCGCGCATGAGGCACTCCATGGGGATGACGCCAGTACCGCAAAATGGATCGAACACCGTAAAGGGCTCGGGCTCCTTGGGTTTCTTGAATGTAACATCCGGTACGGGTGTCTGGCATCCCCGCGCGAGCCACGCACCCAGATTGAGCAGAATCTGTGCAAGTTTGGGCGGGAGCAATCCCACTGTGGTATCGCGCACAGGTTTCGCCATGTCGCGCTTGGTGTAGGCATTCACGTTCTGTGCCCACACGGTGCGGCCGATCCACGGCGAGAGATTCTCTTCGTCGTCACCTTCGAGCAGAAGCACGAGTTCGCATCCGCGCTTGGGGTCGAGTAAGCCTGCATCCCGCAGGAGAACCGGAGCAGCCGGCTCGCGTTCGCTCCCCACGTAGCGACAAGGGCGACCCTGTTTGCGCAGGGCCTCTTTGCACTGTCGGTAGAGGGAGTGAATCGTCTTTTTTGGGAGCAGGAATGTACGCAGGGCGAACACCACTTTGCCGCGCTTGGCGTCTTTGAGTTCACTCACGAGAATGGCCGGTACTTCACTCAGGGCTACTGCCTGATCGGTCACCTGACGTGCGACCACTACGACGCCACCGAGTGCATCGAGGAATTCCGCATCGAGCTCGACAGGGCTTTCGAACAGCACGATGGATTCGTTGAGGATGCTGCGCAGCGTGAAACCCGGCACAGTGGCCGAGAGTTCTGCCAGCGAGATGCGAGGCTGGTGACCGAGGAACGCAGCGTAGGATGGCATAGCGGAACGGAGTATACAGAAAAGCGCGCGTAGAGTGCAGGCGGTCTTTTTTTGTCCGGGTTTCGAATTTACTCGCGTTTCTGCAGCGCCTCGTGTGCAAGGAGTGTTGTGAGCAGTACCACCAACGGAGCCAACTGTACGAAGCCGCGGGCGAGCCCCGTCTGCTTCAGGGCTTCAACGGAGAGCGAAGTGAAGAGAAAGAGCGATATCTGAAGCAGGAGCGCCGCGAGCACGAAGAGCGCAAGAGGAGTCACGGTCGATCGCAGCAGGTATTTGTGTTTGAGAACGAGAAGGAGCAGAAGGAGGGGAAAGAGCAAGTGCCAGTTGCCCTCAAAGAACGTATTCACCCACAAGACGTAGAGCACTCCCGATTGCCAGCCGAAGGAGTAACTGGAGGTAATCGCCTTGGCGTTGCCGAACGCCAGCCCGTGTGCCCATTTGAAGAGCACCCACGGCGCTCCGATCGCAAGCAGCCATCCTACTGTCCATGCGATCGTCTTCCAAACCTCCCGACTCGTCATCCTCTTGCGTTGTTTCAGGAATACGAGTCCACCGATGAGCACGGCAAGCAGTAATGGCAGGTAGAGCACGAGAGCCTCGTTTTTGGTAAACACGAGTAGGCCCGCAGCGAGAGCGAACAGGCGCAGCCAGCTTTGTCTACGGTGAGCATCGTGCTCCGTGAGTCCTTGTGTGAGCGCAGCGCCTGCGGCGAGCAGATGACCCGAGAGAAAGACATCCGCATAGGCGTTGAGGCCGTCGAAGAAATAGAGCGGCAGACTCGCGAGCAGATAGGTGCCCAGTAGAGCCCATTGCCACCCCGTACGGCGGCGGAGCGCACAGTAGAGCAGTATGAGTGGAGCGATAAACCAGAGGATATGCACGCTGTTCACGAGGCTCCCGTCCCACCCTCCTTCCAGTGTGGCGAGTGAAGCTTTGAAGAGCGAAACCGTGGGAGGGTAACTGCTCAGTACATCTCCTCCGCCGTTCTCGGTGATGTCGACATCGAGTGTTTGCGTGAAGGCGAAAACCTTGGCTCGGTAGTTCCAGTTCTTGAGTGAGTCATCGAAGTATGATGGTGTCGAAACGAGAATGAAGGAGCCGAAGGTGATTTTAACGAGTGTCCAGAGCGTGAGCACCGCGATGAGGATCACCATCCAAAGACGCGTGGGATGAGACAAAGGGAGTGAGGCAGGGCGAACGTGCGCGTGAGAGAGTCGCCATTGAAGGAATCGCAGGATGGCGAGTACCGCCGTGAGGGCGATTTGCACGCCGAGAAAACCCCAGCGCGTGAACAGCACCAGTCCGCTGATGTGTGCGAGGAACGTCACGAACATCGTGGCGGTGACTCCCAGCAGGAATCCAAGCGTCCAGCGTTCGAGTCGCAGGAGTACGGGGTGGTTTCCTTCACACAATCGTACGAGCAGCCAGCCCGAGAGAGTGGGGAGTGCGGTGCCGACAGGGAGCCAGAGAAGTGTCATGGGGCGAGCGATGACGATGAAGAAGATTGTGATGTCACACGGAAGACGAAGATTCCCTCCGCGAACTGGTGCACGAGTGCGCCAGGAGGCGAAAGAGGTTTGCCATCTTCCATGATGCGGCCGTCGGATCCTATGGTCAGGTCGGGTCGTCCATAGACGAGCCAGACGGCTGCGTCAGATCCCTCTTCCGGTTTCACGGGGAGGCTGGGATACGTCTGGTACCGCATGAAGTTCACGAAGGTGTCTGTTGTGGGTGTGATGAACACGTAACGTGGTTGGTCTGAGAGAATGCCCTGGGTAGCCAGTGCAAAATCCGGAAGAAAGCCCATGGTGCGGAATGTGCGTTTACCGATGGATTGCTGAAGGTAGGAGCGCACGTCGTATCTCCATGCGGCGATGAGTTCTGATCCCATGCGGATATCGAGCACAATCCAGAAGAGCAGAAAGAGTACCGCCGATCTCACAAAGATCCTTTTGAGGGCACTCCCGTCACGCTTGCACCAGGCCATGAAGGCGATGATTCCCGTTGAGATAGCGAGGAGTGCGTACACTACCCGCATAGCAGAGTGGGCTATGGGCGGTTGATTCCGATAGAGATTTTCGCGCAAGACAGGCGTGGAGCAGAGCAGCGGACCCCAGAAAAAGTTGATGCTGTGCGCCTTGAGCCTGTCGAACGTCCAGAAACATTTTATGGCTTCTATAAAGCTCTCTCTAACACTCCATCCGTTCAATTCGACATCATGAAAGATGATCTCGGTATTGGGAGGAAGTTGGAAGCCGATGGCAGCGGCGTGCGGATCCCATCCTCCCACAGCGCTCATGTCTACCACGATTGACGTGGCGGTGGTGCTCGGCTGGAGGGTGATGGGAATTTGTAGATACTTTCCGGCGGGGCTGTCGGTGCTGCGCCAGATGAACGAGAGCGATGCACCACGTGGGCTGGTGTACGAGACGGTGACCGCATCGATACCGTAGGGGAGCGTAAGGGGGCGCGCGAGCGTCCCTGTTTTTGTTGTTGCGATATAGATGCCGTTTTCGAGTGGGGTCACCGGTGGGAGACCGACGGTCTGCCACTGTACCTGTTCCGCTTGATCACCAAGATGGAGCACTGTCTGTTGCTCCGCCGATGCGATCACAGGCAGGGCGAGAAGAGCCGTTGCGAGGAGGAGCGAGCGAAGTCGCATATATACGTGTGCCAATGGTACCTCAATTTATGTGACTATGACTCCTCCTGGGCCACGGTGGTCTCGTCTGTCCCTCCTTCAAGCACAGCCTTGATGCGGCGCACGCCAGCAGATGAGCTCTCTTCTTTGAGAATCTTGAACGACCCGAGCATTCCAGTGCGAGCCACGTGGGGTCCGCCACAGATTTCTTTGCCGAACACGGCTCCTTTCTTGGGATCACCCACGACATACACTTTAACCTCCGCTCCGTACCGTGCATCAAAGACGCCGATGGCTCCCTCCTGCTTTGCACCGTCAACGGTGGTGACGTGGTAGGACACTGGCAGATCGGCCGTAATGGCTTCGTTCACAATCTTCTCCACTTCTTTCACCTGTTCCGGTGTCATCTTGTCGGGATGAGAAAAGTCGAATCGCAGTCGCTCCGCAGTGATGTTGCTGCCTTTCTGATAGACGTGATCGCCCAGCACTTTCCGTAGCGCTGCATTGAGGAGGTGTGTCGCTGTGTGCAGTTTGGTCGTCTGGCTGCCGTGATCCTGCAGTCCGCCTTTGAATTTGGCTTCGGCACCTGCACGTGAGAGGGCCTGGTGTTCCTCAAATTTTTTCTTAAATCCCGTCTCATCCACCGTGAGTCCTTTTTCCTGTGCGAGCTCCTTCGTGAGTTCCAGTGGAAAGCCGTACGTGTCGTAGAGGTGGAATGCGGTGGTCCCGTCCATCTGCGTTCCTGCCTCTCCTGCTGCGCGCTCGAATTGCTTCATCCCTTCTTTGAGTGTTTTGCCGAACTGCTGTTCCTCGCGACCGAGCACTTCGCCGATGGCTGCGTGACGTTCCTGCAGTTGCGGATATATGTGACCGTACTGCGCAATCACCGCTTTGGCGATGGCAGGCGTGAACGTACCATCGTGCTCGATTCTGAGCTGACGCGCAGAGCGGATGGCGCGGCGAATCAGGCGTCGCAAGATGTAGCCCTGATCTACATTCGAGGGAGTGATGCCATCTCCAATGATGAACGTTGCAGCTCGAAGATGATCCACAATAACGCGCAGGTGTCGGTCGTCTTTCTGATCCGACATCTCCATCACCTGATCGGCAATCGGCTTCATCCGGTCCGTCTCGTACACATTGTTTTTTCCCTGTAAGACAGCCGCAACGCGCTCCAAACCCATTCCCGTATCGACGTTCTGCTGGGCAAGCGGCTCGAAGGTGCCATCTACATTCTTGTTGTACTGCATGAAGACATCGTTCCAGATCTCGAGCCACGCATCTTCGTGTGTAGCGGGATTCCCTTGTGGCTTGCCCTTGCCCACCCAGTAGAACATCTCGGTATCGGGTCCGCACGGGCCGGTCTGGCCAGCAGGTCCCCACCAGTTCTTGGTCTTGGGTAGGAAGCCAATTCGCTTGCGGGGAATGCCCATCTTCTCCCAGATCTTTGCCGATTCCTCGTCCTTCGGCGCATCTTTGTCGCCCTCGAAGCACGTGACTGCCAGCATCTCGCGCGGGATCTGCAGGATTTCCGTCAGAAACCGAAAACTCATGTCTATTGCCCCTTCTTTGAAGTAGTCGCCCAAACTCCAGTTGCCCAACATTTCAAAGAACGTGAGGTGCGACGCGTCACCCACTTCGTCGATATCCTGTGTGCGGATGCAACGCTGCACGTCGGTGAGGCGCTTACCCGCAGGGTGTGTCTCGCCCAGCAGGTAGGGCACGAGCGGGTGCATGCCGGCCGTGGTGAAGAGCACAGTAGGATCGTTCTCAGGGATCAGTGATGCCCCGGGAATCACGGCGTGACCCTCTTTCTTAAAGAAGTCTAAGTATGCCTTTCGAATATCGTCAGTGCTCACAGGAGACATGTGTTATGGAAGGGAAGAGTTGGCTTGCCCGGCGAAGCTCCGAGTAGACCGAGGAGCGAAGACGGGTCGTCATAGGACGCATGCGCCGAGCATAGCAGATGGTGGGCCTGCCGGCGCATCAGGAGTTTCGTAAATATTCATCGATTACGCGGCGATCTTCCTGTCAAAGTTCCATGGCTCAAAATGCCATTTTCTGCTACAATAAGCCCAACAAACACCTTATGGATTTCTCTGCCCCGCCACCGCACCGTCGCCCGGCACTGCTGTCGTGGCGCACGATTGTTTTGCTGGGCGTAACGCTCACAGTACTGATAGGAGCATGCGTGTTTTTCTTTCTTCACAGCCGTACGACTATCGATCGCCTGGTGAAGGATCGTCTGCGCAACGAGGCGGCAATCGCCGCATTGCAGTTTACAGGCGAAGAGCTCATGAGTATCCATACTCCGGAGGATGTGGAGTCTCCGGAATTCGGCAACTTGGTCTGGCGGCTGCAGGATA
>CAYOLJ010000001.1:0-2161 GCA_964404805.1 uncultured Candidatus Peribacteria bacterium | reverse complement strand
TCGTTTCGCCTACATCATGCGTCGAACGGAAGATCCGTTGGCGTTGGAATTCGTGGTCGACGCCGACGCCCTCAGTAGCCTCGAAGAGCTCGATTTGGATCACAGTGGTGGCATTGATGAGGATGAAGCACCGAGTCTGCCGGGAGATTTGTATTCCATCGAGGATGTTCCGGCATTGCAGACCGAGGCGTTCATGGGGCCGACGACCGATATGAGTATCACCCATGATCAGTGGGGATACTTCTTCTCAGGTTATGCTCCTATTCGTGATCAACAGGGCAATGCTGTAGCCGTGCTGGGCATCGACATGCTGGCGGAAGACTATGCCGATATCGTGCAGAGCATCTTTTCGATGCAGGCCCTTCTCCTAATCCTCTTCGGAGGAACCCTTATCATCTTTTCAGTAATCGGCTCCATTTGGAGACATCGTTCGGAACAGATGAATAACCTCGATGCAGAGCGCCGATGGCTTCTGCAACTCATCCTGCACCAGGTGGGTACGCCGCTGACGATTTTCAAGTGGGGCATGGAATCACTGCAAGAAATGCTCCCGCATCTTCCTGAATCTGCACAGAACGAGGTACGTGAGAATATGTTGATCATGGAAGACGGCGTCTCGCGCCTGCAGCACGTGGCCGAGGTGCTCTTGGCGGCAGATCGTATTCAGGAAGGGAGCATGAAGGTTGCCGAAGAGCGCGTGTCATTCCGCAGTGTTGTCGATGAAACCGTTGCAGGAGTTACGCCACGTCTAGCTCAGCGTGAGCAGCAGATTGTGGTGGATATGCCTGAAGATGTAGAGCTCACATTGGATCGTCGCTTGCTCGCAGGTGTGCTTCGAGAATTGCTCGACAACGCCATGACGTACTCGCCACGCAATGGCGTGATCACGATCCATGCGGTGCATGACGGCAAGCACATCGAAGTAAGCGTGATCGATCATGGTGCCGGTATTCTGCACGAGGATCTGCGTCGTGTATTCGAACGTTTCAGCCGCGGATCGAATGCGGGTATGTTCGACCCCAACGGCACAGGAGTAGGGCTCTACATCGCCAAAGGTATCGTGGAACGTTTTGGCGGGAAGATTTCGCTCCACTCCACTAAAGGTGAGGGGACTACCTTCATGTTCACGCTTCCGGTTCGATGATGTAAACATCGCAGGAATTCCAAGAGCACGAATCGAGAAATCCGTTTCGACGTGCAAGTACATCATCGCATCATAAGCCGCTAAGCTTGCAAGATGTTACGACGATGAACGCAGCAGAACGTTTCTCACCTACACACGATCTTTTCGCTTCCTGAAGGGCTATAGACGACGCCGGCTCTGTTGTTATTTTTTCGAACAGCTGAGAGGTTCCTTCGTTTGTGGTCATTGACGCACCCAGAAGCGCGACCTACAACGAGGCATCTTTTTGCTCCATCTATGTTTGCTCTCGATCATGTCGATGTCACTCCCTTGTCTCAGCCTCATTCCGATTGTCAGAGTGGCGCAGGTCGAGAAGATCCTTCGGCAATGCTGGCGCAGCACATCGTGCAGAGGGCACTACAAAATTTAGCTTATCTCGATCAAGTGCCCGCACACATCCGTGCGCACCGCGACTGGTTTCGTGATGCAGTCATCATTCCAATCATTGAATCAATTAGTGTCCCCGATGGACAGCAGGCAACCGATATAAAAAATACCATTCCCTCGTGCGAACCGTTTACGGGTGCGCCCATCACCGATAACGATCCCGCTCACGTGCGGAGCTTCCCGTTAATGAATGGCAACACACGTTCGGGAACATGTGATGTCTGCGATGCAGATGGATTGCTCACATTCAAAGCAACCTTGGCAATACATCACACCATCGAGACATTGCAAATGCATACTTGTGCGCGTTGTGAGGAACAGCTCGCTGGCAATGGGCCACAACTCACGCAGAAGCTCTACGAGAAGGGTCATTTTCACTAGTCATACTTCTTGGTTGTTGGTTCCGGTTGCCTCTCGCCGTGAGATCCGCGAGTATTTTCTCATGAAGACCTGTACCGAGTATCTCACCATGAAGACCTCGGAGCGTCGCTGCTTCGTTCATCTCACGCCGCAAGTGGCAGAGGTGGTGCGCAAAAGCGGGATCAAAGAAGGCTTGTGTCTCGTAAATGCTATGCACATCACAGCATCGGT